>JAAZLD010000239.1 GCA_012799495.1 Desulfitobacterium sp.
ACTTATATTGGGACCACGGCCGCCATTGTCCCTTTAGTATTGTCATCAGCCCCATTTGTAGCTCGTTTAGTGGAAACTTCTTTAAAAGAAGTTCCCTACGGTGTTGTGGAAGCAGCCTTATCAATGGGCTCTTCCCCTTGGCAAATAATTAAGAAGGTTCTCCTGCCTGAAGCTAAAGGTTCTTTAGTCTTAGGTATAGCCATTACTACTATTAGTGTTATTGGATATACTGCTATGGCTGGAGCCGTTGGAGGAGGCGGATTGGGAGCAGTGGCTATTCAGTATGGTTATAACCGTTTCCGGACTGATATTATGCTCCTTACTGTAGTTATTCTAGTAATTATCGTCCAGGTAATCCAGTCCATCGGAACATCCTTGGCTCGAAAAATGACTCACCACTAAGGTTGTTAAGTAATTTTTTCAATTTTTTTCAAAGTTGGTTTTAGCCCTCCCTCTTGGCTTCCTGGTAATACCGGTTAAACTCAGGTTGCCAGGTTGGTGAAGGCTTAGATAAAGGAGTCTCTTGACTCTAAAAAACAACTTGTAGTTACTTCAAAAGACTAAAATTATTAGAGAAATTAAAGGAGGCAAAAAAATGATTAAAAAAACAAAATTCTTTTCCTTAATTACCGCTTCACTATTGGCTGTTTCCTTATTGGTTACAGGCTGTGGTGGAACAACTAACCAAGATACCAATGGTGAAACACCTGCTGGAACCAACACTGGTGACTCTGAGGAAGTGGTAACCCTTAAAGTAGGAGCTACTCCGGTTCCACATGCCGAAATTCTGGAACTTATTAAGCCTGATTTAGAAGCAGAAGGAATCAATTTGGAAATCAAAATTTTTACCGAATATGCACTTCCTAACCCTGCAGTAGATTCTGGTGAAATTGATGCCAACTTCTTCCAACACACTCCTTATCTTGAAACCTATACTATTGACCAAGGTATGGAGCTTGTTAGTGTTGGTAATGTCCATATTGAACCAATGGGCCTCTATTCCAAGAAAATCACTAACTTAGATGAAATTAACGATGGGGATACCATTGCTATTCCAAACGATCCCTCTAACGGTGGACGGGCATTATTAGTTTTAGAAAATGCCGGACTGATTAAAGTAAAAGAAGGTCTAGGAGTTAAAGCTACTGTTTTAGATGTAGTAGAAAATCCTAAGAATCTTAAATTCCAAGAAATCGAAGCTGCCCAATTACCTAGAGCTCTCGAAGACGCCAAAATTACCGCAGCTGTTATTAACACTAACTTTGCTTTAGAAGCAGGCCTCAATCCTGCCGATGATGCCATTGTCATCGAAGACAAAGATTCACCTTTTGCTAATATCCTTGTGGTTCAAGAAAGCCGCAAAGACGATCCTAATATCCAAAAACTCTTCGAAGCTCTTACTTCTGACAAAGTAAGGGATTTCATCGAAGAAGAGTATGAAGGTTCAATCGTTCCTGCATTCTAAGGATTATCAAGCTGATAAAACAGATCGGTAAAACCGAGTATCATAAGACAAAGAATAAGAGCCTTTCCTCCTTTTTAGGGGGAAAGGCTCTTAAATTTTATAGGCTTTATTTTATAGGACTTTATCAAAGATAAATCTTATTCCTTCTTTTTATTCTTTGCCATATTAACTAAGTATAATTCCCTAATTTCTCGATCATGCTTACTTGATTCCATTTGCAAAGCTTCTACTTTGGTACTTAAAACCTTCAGCTCTTGTCTAATTTCATCATTAAAGGCCTTCTGAGTCTCACGCCAATCATAGAACAGAATGTCGATCTTCTTGCCAAAATCATTTTCAATTCTAATAATATCCTGCTGCATTCTCGCCTGTGACTCTTTTAGATCAGCGATATCTGACTTCATTGTAGTCATATCCGCTTCCATACGCGTCTGCGACTCTTTTACATCTGACAATTCTTTAAGAACCTTACCAAAGTGCTCAAGCATCAGCTCTTGGAACTTCTCATTATCCATAATTCCACTCCCTAATTATTGGATATTCTAATTATACCATTGCAATTAGGGAAAACAAGGACAACTTTCCTGTTTTGTTCCTTTTATTACCATAGTCATTTGAGCATAGAACCGCCTTGTCCTCACACACTAACTTTGATGGAATTTACTTCATCAAATATTTACAATGACGAGGCGATAATATGAATCCCTTTGATAAAAAGATCAGTACCCGGATCCGCATGCATCCGGAGATGTTACGGAATATTTTGCTAGAACCTCAAGAAGATACTTTGGACATTTTGCAACGGTATAATCTTATAGAGTCTAAGGGAGCCTTCTTAAGTCGGATATTAATTTCTGTACTACCCTATTGGGAGTTTGCTGCCTGTGAAGGTAATCTGCATCTTGCTAGAGTTGTGCGATTTTTAGAAAAGGTGCCCCTCAGTCCTTCCCAGGAAGAAGAGAGATTTTTGCGAGCAAATTTTCTCCGCATACGCCTTTTAGCGGAAACTCCTGGTACTTTTCCCTTCTCACCCTTTACCATTCAGGAAAGCCTCTTAGAGTTCCTTCAAAATGCTGAACTCCTTGCAGATTTACCCCAAGCAAAAGTTGTGAAATTTACCAGAGATGAACTAGCTCCTATTGCCCCGGAGCTAGCCCGCTATCGTCTAAACCCTTTAAGTAGGCGCTATGTACAAAACCTCTTCCACCCTCAGCGACAAGAAGCTATTCTAGGAGTCCTTGCCTATCTGGCCAAAAACTACCCTCTCTTAGGCACCTGTCGCCAGGCCTATGCTCTACTCTTATCTCTGGATAATATTGATAACTGGAGCCGTCATCCCTTCTGTCTCCGTTTAATATCCAATAGGTTTTGGGAATTTCGGGCTATGGAGATTCTCTGAGTCCTAAGACTCTCTGAGTCCTAAGATTCTCTGAGTCCTAAGACTCTTTATATCCCCTATACTCCCTCCCCAATTTCGTCCATAGGTCTTCCTTTTGTCTCTTCCCCGAGAATAAGAACATTGAGAACTACTAAGAACAATACTCCAGTAAACAAGAGGAAAACAGTCTCCGTAGAATAGCCTGCACTTAACATACGCCCTACAACGGCGGGGGCTAAGATTCCCCCAATCCGACCAAATCCTGCAGCCCAACCTGCCCCAGTTCCCCGTGCTCGAGTTGGATAAAGTTCCGGAGTATAAGTATAGAGAATTCCCCAGGCCCCAAGGTTAAAGAAAGACATTAAAGAGCCAAAGGCCAGGATCATGGCCACACTTCCACCTTGACCAAAGAAGTAAGCACTAAGAGCAGTACCTAGGACAAAGATAGCTAAGGTGGGTTTGCGACCAATTCGATCCACTAGTAAGGCAGCTGTGAAATAACCTGGAATCTGGGCAACAGTCATCACAATTACATAGCTAAAGCTTTTTGTTAAAGAGAAGCCCTGAATAGCTAAAATTGATGGTAACCAAGTAAAAATACCATAATAAGAAAAAACAATCCCAAACCATAAGAGCCAAAGAAAAACTGTACGCCGGAGGAATTTCTTAGAAAACAGTTCTGCCACAGTAGCATTTTTAATCTTCTTAGGCTCATTTTTTATACCATCTAATAAGTCAATATTTAGTTCATCCTCTTTCCCGTCCTCACCAACTATTCTATGATAAACAGCTACAGCTTCCTCGATTCTCCCCTGTTCCTCAAGAAAACGAGGTGATTCCGGAATGAACTTCCATAAGTAAAAGATGTATAAGGCAGGTAAAGCTCCAATGAAAAAAGCTATATTCCAACCAAATTTCGGAATAACTAAGTAAGAGATAACTGCAGCTAAGAGCCAACCCATGGCCCAGAAGCTTTCCAAAAGAACCAAAAACTTACCCCGATGTTTAGCTGGAGTAAATTCACTAACTAATGTCACAGCAACGGGCAGCTGACCACCTAAGCCAAAGCCCACGATAAAACGAAAAAATAGTAAAGAATTATAACTCCAGGCGACACCACATAACCCTGTGGCCACAGAATACATAAGTAAAGTTAAAGCAAAGACTTTTTTCCGGCCAATCCGATCTGCTACACTTCCTGAAAGGACAGCACCAATGGCCATACCAAGAAGCCCTACACTCCCGATATTACCCATTTGTTCTGTAGTCAAGCCCCAAGTATCCATCAGGGCTGGCATCACAAAGGAAATGATTCCTGTATCCATGGAATCAAACATCCACCCTAAGCCTGCAGCAAAGAGTAATATGTAGTGGAATCGTTTAACAGGGAGATTTTCGATACGTTGGGAAATCTTCACAGCTGTTACCTCACTTTTTAGATGTTTTCTTTCGTTCTAGATGATATCTAAGATGTTTATTAGACATTAGTAAGTATTCCAGAGATAATCCCTTTATATGACATTATTCTTAAAACACCCATACAGTTTAGCAAATTATCCTAAATTAATAAATAATAGATTTAAAATTTAGAAAAGTGGTTCAAGAGTTTCCCGATATCTTGGCAGAAAATTATGAAGAAAATCATGGAGAAAGTCGCGCAGAAAGTCGAGCAGAAAGTCGAGCAGAAAATTCCCAAAGAAATAGAGAAGCTGAAAAAGCTTCTCTATTCTAATACTTGAAGACTCATTTTATAGTCGTAAATAATTTCCATGAATTGCTCATTCTGCCCATCTTCAACTAATAATTTATAACAGCGGTAAAGGAGTTTTTGGTGAATTCCTTCCCTGCGGGCGAGAAAATTTAGTAAGCGTTTAACCCCGGGATCCTCTGTTAAAGAGGCATGGTGTTCATATAATAAACGAGACCTTTTTTCTAAGGCTGCATTGGCTTTCAGCAATCTCTTCACATCTGTAAAAGGGACTACATAATTTATTGACCATAAAGCTCCTTGAGTGTTCCGCAAGCGATGGAGGTCCCCTCCCAGCTTGATAATCATAGCTCCAAGAGTCTCGTAATGAGCTAATTCTTCAGCAG
This sequence comes from Desulfitobacterium sp., assembly GCA_012799495.1. Lineage (GTDB taxonomy): Bacteria > Bacillota > Desulfitobacteriia > Desulfitobacteriales > Desulfitobacteriaceae > Desulfitobacterium. Next base: position 4,938 of record JAAZLD010000239.1, read on the forward strand.
TGATTAATCCTAATAATTCACGGATATAACGATTTTCTATATTCACCTGATGATTTAAGTACTGAACAATCTGAGTCAATTCCCCATCTTTGCCACCATAATGTTCTAAGAGTATTTGGGCTAATTCTGGGTCAGGTTTATCCACATGGATTGGATAAAAAAAACGTTTCCGGTAATTATACACCGATCTTACCTCCCCTTACCATATCCTTCTTCCTTTATTATATGAAGGCTGGACATGGTAAGGTCACTGGAAGAAGGGGTTTCCTCTAAAAAGATTGCTTTTTACTACAGTCCTTTAACCCCTATATCTTTGCGATAATGGGCTTTCGGGAAGTGGATTTTTTCCACTAAAGAGTAACCTCGCTCTCGAGCCTCTCCTAAATCTTTCCCCATAGCTGTAACTCCTAAAACTCGACCTCCAGAACTTTGGAGTTTCCCAGCGGAATCTACACTTGTTCCAGCATGGAAAATAACTTCTCCTTCTGCTAACTCTTCAGGCAGAGTAATGGGAATTCCCTTTTCATAAGCCTGGGGATAACCAGGTGATGCCATAACGATACAAATAGCCGCTTCCTCTTTCCATTGGAGCTGAAGATTATGTATTTTTCCTTCAGCACAAGCCCATAAAATTGGGAATAGATCCGAGTCTAACCTAGGGAGAACAACCTGAGTCTCAGGATCCCCAAAGCGGGCATTATATTCTAGAGTTTTGGGCCCTTCTTCTGTTAACATAAGTCCGGCAAATAAGACCCCTTGAAAGGGAGTGCCCCTTTCCTTCATAACTTTCAAAGTAGGGTTAACGATTTCTGTCATAACCCTTTGTTCAATTTCCTCAGTCCAGAAAGGTGGAGGACTGTAGGTTCCCATACCACCAGTATTTAGCCCCTGGTCTCCATCTAAAGCTCGCTTATGGTCTTGGACGGGAACTAAAGGAAGAGCATTTTCTCCATCACAAAGGCAGAGAAGGCTAATTTCCTGTCCTTCTAAATACTCTTCAACCACCAATACCTTCCCTGATTCCCCAAAGGAGCCCCCCATCAATTCATCTACCCCATTCAGAGCAGTCTCTAGATCAAGGGCCACAATAACTCCTTTACCGGCAGCCAAGCCATCAGCTTTTAAAACAATAGGAGCACCTTTTTCCCGGACATATTCTTTGGCCTTAACAGGATCTGTAAATACTTGACTTTGAGCTGTTGGTACTCCCGCCTTTTCCATAATCTCTTTGGCGAAGGATTTACTTCCTTCTAAACGGGCAGCTTCTTTTGTGGGGCCAAAAATCCGCAGTCCTTCTTTCTGAAAAGCATCCACGATCCCTAAAGTTAGAGGAGCCTCTGGG
>JAAZLD010000240.1 GCA_012799495.1 Desulfitobacterium sp.
CATCATCCGTTTATCACTTTTTTCTTCTTCTGTTTTTACTTCTGTTTTTATTTCTACTGTAGAGCTTAATATTGCTATCAAGATTACTTGCCCTAAAAATTGAAATTGACTTGCCCTAAAAAAGAAAAAGATCTGACCCCGGAAGTCAGATCTTTTATGGCGCGCCTTTTCCTCTTGAAGGGAATCTACTTCACCCCTTCAACTACTTTCTTCGAAAGCCTCTCTCTAAAGCCTCTCTTAAAGGTGCAGCCTTTTATCGCTCGGCTGGTGAGCCTCATTTTTTGACCTGTCCCTAAATTTACCATCTTTAAAGACATGGCCTGAACCCCAGTGGGTTCTTTTTTGATTTAGGAAATTAGATAATATTCAGTTGTCTTCCTCATAAAATCATCTATATGCATATTAACAACCTCTTGCGGAACGGTCCTATGCCCGTCTCGGTAGTCGATAATAACTTCGAGAAGTTTAAGCCCCATTTATTGCCGTAGTCATTGTTTTCTCAGAATACTCCATACCCTTCCTACTGAATCTGGATGAAATTTTTATCTCCTACCGCTTCGTCGCAAATGGTGTGGCACCGTAGATCTTCGCACTTTGGTCATCACGCATTAGATGAGTGTCTAAATCATGAAGCTCCTGATGGAACTGCTCGATGCGTACCTTATCTTTTGCATCAAAAGCATCTGCTCCACGATTTAGCAGGGCACTAATGTAATCAGTAAACTGTCCTGCAGCGCCTTGCTCTTTAGGCAATTGTTGATTCCATAAAGACCTGTGGAAGACGATGTAACGTTTGATGTCTTCTTCGTTCATTTGGGGACCTGCATTAGGTCCGAATAAATATCCATCAACATATTGATGAATATTCCAAGCAGCCGCAAATACAAGGTTGCGAGCGTCTTGGCTCAACCCGCCTTCGCCAAAGAAGTTAGCGACAGATGGGGCTAAGTTGATGTCATCTGTATCAGGCTCCTGATATTTTTTAGGGCCTGCGACATCTCCCTGTGGAGTGACATTGATGCCTGGGGGTTCTGTCACTGTTACGGCAGGACTAACCTCAGTGGCATTTTCAGAAGGTTCCCCAGTTGAGCTCCCTGGTGGACTTTCCGTGGGGTTCGGCTCTTCTTCTATGGAACCTTCTACTACTGGCGTTTGAATCAGGACTGAGTCTTCGCCCCGATCTCCTCTATCCATAAATACTTTCCAGGCGCTCGGTCCATAGATTCCGCCGATAACCACCGCACCGGCCAATACGAGGGTTCCTGCTAAAGTGAGGACCTTCTTTTTGTCAAACTCCATGAATCTCCCTCCTTTTCTAGATAGTTTGTATAGTAAGCTCTTTACTATATTAGCAAATCCTGGAGGGAAACCTTGTCGCTATTCCTGTAGGAGACAACCTTTTTTCCGCCTTAAGCTTGTCCGATTTGTCAGGAGTTTCTCTAAGGCTACCTTTTTTCGCGAAAAAGAAACAGCAATTTTTCCCTTTAGGCGTAAGTAGGGCGTAAAAAATGGGACGGAGAAAAATTTCTTCCGTCCCAGGGGTGGTTTTAGCTTATTCTATTAGAGCATATTCTATTAGAGCTTAGTCTATTAGAGCTTAGTCTATAAATTAAAATCCTAGAATCTAGTTTATGATAATGTGGTTAATTAATCTTCAAATTCCTTCATAAGTTCCTTAAGATATTCCTTTAATGGTTCTGCTAATTCTTCCCGGCGTAGAGCATATTCTATAGTCGCTTGGACAAAACCAAATTTATCCCCTACGTCATAACGTTCCCCTTCAAATTGATAAGCTAAGATCTCCTGGTGGTTTGCCAATTCTTTTATTCCATCTGTTAGTTGGATCTCTCCTCCTTTGCCTGGAGGGAGTTCTTCGAGGATATCGAAGATTTCGGGGTTTAATATGTAGCGACCCATGATGGCTAACCTTGTGCTAGGAGCCTCTTCAGGCTGAGGTTTTTCTACAAGATCTAAGGCTCGATATAACCCCTCATCAAAATAGGCACCATCGACGATTCCATATTTAGAAGTATCTTCTAAGGGTACTTCCTGGACACCTACGATACTTGCTCCATGTCTTTCATAAATTTGCATCATTTGTTTGAGACAGGGTACTTCCGAGTGAATGATATCATCTCCTAAGAGAACAGCAAAAGGTTCATTACCAATGAATTTCCGAGCACAGTAAATGGCGTGACCTAATCCTAAAGCTTCTTTCTGACGTACATAATAAATATCTACCATATGGGCAATGTTTTGAACCAGTTCTAAAAGGTCTTCTTTGCCCCCTTCTTGTAAAAATTGTTCTAATTCTACGGAGTGATCAAAGTGATCTTCGATAGCTCGTTTATTCCGTCCAGTAACAATAATAATATCTTCGATTCCGGAGTTTATAGCTTCTTCCACGATATATTGGATTGTTGGTTTGTCAACGATAGGTAGCATTTCTTTGGGCTGAGCTTTCGTAGCAGGTAAAAACCTAGTGCCCAATCCTGCTGCTGGGATGATGGCTTTTTTAATTCGTCGCACTCCTCAATTCCTCCTATTTTTTCTTAGAAATTATTATAAAAAAATTATACCACATTCTTACTTTTTGTGTAGGGTGAAAGGAAAAGCGTGCCATGGGGACAGGTCAAATGGCTCATTTCGATTGAGCCATTTGACCTGTCCCCATGGCACGTGGCCCTATGGCACGCTGAAACGGCACACCTTTTGTGGTGTGCCGTTTAACCTGTCCCTGTGGCACGGGTGTGCCAGTTAACCTGTCCCCGTGGCGCGCTCTCGTGGTGGGCTTTACTCGGTAACTTTATTTTTTTCGAGGACTTCGTCCACGAGACCGTATTCTTTAGCTTCTTCTGCTGTCATGTAGTAATCTCGGTCTGTATCTGCTTCGATTTTTTCGATAGGTTGGCCAGTGCGCTCTGCTAAGATTTTGTTCATCCGCTCTTTTACCCGGATGAGATGTTTGGCATGGATTTCGATTTCGGTAGCTTGACCAGAAAGACCTCCTCCAGCAATGAGAGGCTGATGGATTAGGATCTCTGCGTTGGGAAGAGCTGTCCGCTTACCTTTGGTTCCTGCAGCTAAGAGGAAGGCGCCCATGCTGGCAGCTAAGCCAATACAAATAGTATGGACATCAGGGCGAATATATTGCATGGTATCATATATGGCCATACCAGCAGAGATAGAACCTCCAGGGCTATTAATATATAAGAAGATATCTTTTTCAGGATCTTCTGCTTCTAAAAATAGCAATTGAGCTACTACTAAGTTGGCCATGCCATCAGTGATTGGTCCGCCAATAAAGATAATGCGATCTTTTAATAGCCGGGAGTAAATATCATAAGAGCGTTCTCCACGGTTAGTCTGTTCAACGACCATTGGTACTAAATAGCTCATCATAAATCCTCCTTAATTTTATCAAAATTCATTTATGACTTCCATATTATCCTTTCCCGATAATACTATTTTAGTACAAAGGTCAATAAAGGTCAAATAAAAATTAGGTAATAATTAGAGGTTTTCTGTCAATTGACTGAGGTGATCTCCCACCTTTTTTAATCCCTCTACCATCTGGGCAATATCTTGGGTGTGTTTTGCTTGTTCCATATTGATTTTTCCACTGTCCATAACTCCCTGAGTTACGGCACTCATAGTGTCCTGGAAGTTTTGTAAGATCTCTTGAATATCATTGGCTGAGCGGTTACTATCCTCCGCTAGCTTACGAACCTCTGTGGCTACCACTTGGAAGCCTCTTCCTAATTCCCCAGCCCGGGAGGCTTCGATGGCGGCATTAAGGCCTAAGAGGTTAGTTTGTTTGGCTACTCGGCGAATAAAGTCTAGGATTTCCTCTGTGGCCTTAACTTGTTGGTTGGATTTTTGAGCTTGTTCGGAAACTTCCTGGCTGATAGAAGCAACTTCTTCTGAGGAAGCCACCATTTCTTCAATAGCAGAAGCTGCTAAGTCGATGGAAGATGTTAGAGTATGTACTGCATCTCGAATAG
>JAAZLD010000025.1 GCA_012799495.1 Desulfitobacterium sp.
ATCCTTATCCTATGCCTAAGATTATTACAACAGAAAAATATACCTTCGAGGCTATTGAAGCTCCTGGGCATACGGAATTCCATCATGCCTTTTATGAAAAAGATCAGGGTTGGCTTTTTACAGGGGATTTGTACCTAAATGAAAAGGTAGTTGTAGCTTTTAAAGAAGAAAACATGCAAGATACCATAAATACACTAGAAAAATTAGCAAAACTTGATGTTGACACGGTTTTCTGTACTCATGCTGGAGTAGTACCAAATGGAAAAGAACGATTAAAGAAAAAGTTGGCTTTCCTCCTTGAACTACAGGGAAGGGTAAGTGAATATCGTGCTCGCGGTCTTACCGACAAAGAGATTGATAAAATTATCTACCCCAAAACTCTCCCTATTACCATAGTTTCCCGGGGTGAGTGGAGTACCTATAACATTATTCATACAATTTAGCATGATTTTTATTTTTCCTTAATGTTTACGTTTACGTTAACTGGTACTAGAAGTATGGAGATAAACATATATTAAAGTGCGTTTTAGGAATGGTCATAACTTATGAGTGCATTTAAGTGAAACTTAACAAAGAAAAAGGTGGTTTTTTGTATGTCTGAAACCAATAAAAATACTTGGACTATTTCGGAACTAGCAAATGAGCTAAATATTACTACTAGGACAATCCGTTATTACGAGGAGGTGGGATTAGTCGAACCTCAATACCAAAGAGGACAAAGAGTTTATGGAGGGAGGGAGAGGGCTCGCTTAAAGCTGATTTTAAGAGGTAAACGCCTAGGATTCTCTTTGGCGGAAATTAAGGAAATGATCGACCTTTATGATGAAGATCCTACGGAAAAAGAACAATTAAAACGAGCCATAGCCTATGGTGAGAGGCGTTTACGGGAGATTGATGAAATGATTAAAGAACTCTATATAATCCATGAAGAAATATCAGAGTACCATCAGGAATTTTTAAATCGTTTAATGGTGTTAGAGGCAAAAGAGAGACCAGTAGGCTAGAGAACCTGAAGTTGGCTGACTACGGGCTCTAGCTAAAAAGGATGAAAGTTAAAACAACCATATTTTAGGGGGGAGCTCTATGTTCGAATTTATGCTTACGGAAGAACAGCGAAAATTGGTCTTGGAAGCGGCAGAGTTTGTCAAGACCAAAGTACCCAAAGAATTAGTTTTGGATATGGATGAAGAAAAGGTTAAATATCCGCGGGAATATATTGAGGCTTTGGCAGAGGCCAATTTATTGGGTTTGCGGTTCCCTAAGTCTTTAGGGGGAAGAGGTTTAGGTTGGGCAGAAGAGGTAACTGTTATTGAAGAAATAGGTGCCTTAGGAACAAGTTTAGGTTGTTTATATTCTCTTCCCTCCATAGTGGGGGAGGCCATTCACAAGTTTGGTAGTGAATATTTGCAGGAAAAATACTTAGCACCAACTTTAAAAGGAGAACTTTGTACTGCCGAAGGTTTAACAGAACCAAGAGGGGGCTCAGATTTCTTTGGGGCTACCACCAGGGCAGTTCGGCAAGGGGATCATTATGTCCTCAATGGGCAAAAACGTTTTATCGTAGGAGCAGAAGGTGCTGATTATTTTATGGTTTATGCCAAAACCCGTGATGATGCTCCCCCTCATGAAAGTATTAGTGCTTTCATCGTGGACCGTGGCCCTGGGGTAGAAGTCAAACATGTATATGGCTTAATGGGTACAAGAGGTGGGGGAACAGGCCGGGTTGTTTTCCGGGATGTTAAAGTTCCAGTTGAAAATATAATCGGTGAGGAGCATGGAGCTTCCAAGATTTTTTATCAAATGATGGTTCCAGAGCGGATGACTAGTGCCGCAGGTGCTCTAGGAACAGCTCGGGCTGCCTTAGATGTGGCTGCTCGTTACAGTACGAAACGTAAAGCCTTTGGCAAGAAAATCAAGGATTTCCAAGGGGTTAACTTTAAAATTGCGGAAAGCCTCACTCGATTAGATGCAGCCCGGGCTTTGGTGTACACTGCTGCCCGGGCTATTGATGCTGGGATAGACTCTGGAAGAGCTCGCAGATATGTTTCCGAAGCTAAGAAATG
>JAAZLD010000241.1 GCA_012799495.1 Desulfitobacterium sp.
AGGTAATCAGGACACCTGGTGGAACCCATGGGAACTTTAGTGTAAGTTTTTATAATGCAGTAGATAAAGAGGATTACCTTGTTTACGACTGGAATGTTAGTACTGAGGATGCCACAGCTCCCTTGGTACCCGTGGAAACCCTTATCCAAAACGTTAAAAGACAAGTCCCAGGAAAAGAACGGATTATCATGCTCATGCATGACGCCCCTGGAAAATGGACCACTGTTGAAGCATTACCTCATATTATTCAATACCTGAAAGAAGAAGGGTATGAGTTTGGGGTATTGACTCCGGAAGTGGCACCAATCCTCTTCCCTGGGGGATTCTACAGTTAAGGGTAATGTTTTAATCTAAAGCATATAATGCGACAAAATATAAAAAGGCTATTGCTTGGTGAAATATTTTACTCCCTTAGCAATAGCTTTTTTTTATGAGGTAGCAAATAAATAATACTTCGGAGTGATTTGCTATTAATATCATTCGAAAATCTAGAGTCAAAAGGATAGCTAATTATACAGTAGAGAGCGATTGGCGCGTGTGGCGATAAGGGGAGGAGTTGAAGCTGCGTAAAGCGTAGCCAGTGGTTCACTTCAGGTATTACCTATGGGTTTGGCTTCGCAGCAGCGGAAACGACGCCCTAGCCTGGACGCGCTTGAGCGGGGCGGATGTATAATTAGCTACCTACTAGCATTTTCTTTAAAATGCTAATATTTACATATGATTTATTCTAAGCGATTTTGAATCAATGTGTAGATCTGGGGATCATCCCCTCCAGGATACCAAATGGCAATCCCCTTAACATTGTATTGGTTTACAATATCCACAAAGGTAGCAAAATTAACGGCATTGGTAAACCAAACTTCATGGTTTATACCACTACTATCTACATAAGAAAAATGGGGACCTCTTTGGGAATCTTGGATTATTTGGGCTCCGTATTGTTGAGCCAAACTGATAGCCTGCACATAAGTTACTCCTCGGCGGCTAACACCCCAATCATAGCCGTAAGTTGGTAAACCAGCTTCTATTTTGGAGCGGGGGATCACTGACACAGCATAATCTAAGACTTGTCTGACCCAACTAGCAGGAGCGATAGGTCCGGGGTAATCCCAGCTATAATCATAAATCATTAAACGGACTACATCTACGGCACTACCGATACCTGGATAGTCATGGCCGGCACTACCACCTGATTGAGTAGGTCCTGTCTTAGCTTGAATTGCTACATAGAGCTTTTTGTTAAATGGGGAAAGGGAGTTCTTAAGCTCCCGGAGGAATTGGACAAAAGGTTGGGCATCACTAGCTAAAAGATTTTCATAATCGATTTCGATTCCGTCATAGTTCATACTGCGGACTTTATTAACAATTTCAGTTATATGACGCTGGCGGATGTTAGGCTTATTAAGCATATTGGAAACTAATTGAGGATCGAAATTATTAGTTATCAAAGGGATGATCTCTATACCTTGAGAATTGGCAAATTGGATGACGCTGGCATCTTCTGCATTAGGAAAGGATAATAACTCCCCCGTAGGGGATAATTCATACCAAAAAGGAGAAATAGTTGTAATCAGTTGGGCATGTTCACGAACTACTTCCATAGAAGTTTGCTGAGTCCAGTAAGGTATCCAGGCAGAAAAAGTATGTCTTTTTCCAGTTCCTCTAGGAATTCTTATTACTTGACCTATTTGCAGGTTATTGGGATCTACTCCCGGATTCACAGCCATGATTTGTTCTACAGTGACCCCATAATTTAAGGCTAATTTGTAAAAAGTATCCCCTGCTACTATTCTATGGAGGATTACTCCCGGTTGGGGAGAGGTTTGAAATAAAGCATTGTAAGTAAGGGGACCTACGATGCCATCAGGGACAAGTCCTCGATCCCTTTGGAATTGGAGAACAGCGGCTTCTGTTCTTATCCCAAAAATCCCGTCAATGGGGCCCACAACATAACCTAGCTCACTTAAGCGGCGTTGAACTTCAGCTACATCAGGACCTCGAGAACCTCTGCGTAGCAACCTCATTGAATCACCTCAAAATCTTCACTTAATCTAAAACTTCACTTCATCAATTTTCATTTATTCAGCTTTCTTTTAATCTCACCTTAGTATATTTAGCCTTCTTTCTAGGGGTGATTAGATGAGGTCTTTATTTGGCAGGAAAGTAGATAAGATAAGAGGGAATTCTTTGGCATAAGAATTGCAATAGAGTGCTCTTCTGGATATACTAATTATAGAGAAAGGAGTAGAACTTCTTGCGCATATTGCTAGTAGCATTAAATGCTAAATATACTCACACTAATATAGCTATACGTTACTTACGAGAATGTGTAAAGGACGACTTTCCCCTAGTAGAAAGTCGCGAATTTACCATTAACGAGCTCATTGAAAAGATCCAAGGAGAAATTTATGAAGCCAAGGCAGAGGTCATTGGCTTTTCCTGTTATATTTGGAACATAACTCAAACATTGGCAGTAGTACGTAGATTACGCCTTGTACTACCTCATGTTCGGATTGTATTAGGAGGCCCGGAGGTTTCTTTTGATAGTTCAACTATTTTAGAGGAAAACCCTGAAATAGATGCCATAGTAGTAGGAGAGGGAGAGAAATCTTTTCCTCGACTTTTGCATGCTTGGCAAGATGGAAAAGAACCTGTTGAAGTGCCAGGCTTAGTTTGGCGCGACTCTCAAGGGAAGATCCACTCAAATCCTGCGGGACAATTTATTGATATGGCGGAACTGCCTAACCCTTATCGGGAAGATGAGAATTTTCGGGGACGGCTTGCTTATCTAGAGACAAGTCGAGGCTGTCCCTTTAGTTGCCAGTATTGCCTTTCCTCTACCTTCCATGGGGTTCGATTTCTCCCGCCAGAACGTTTCCGGGAATTTTTACGACGAGCTTTACAAGCTGGGGCAAAAACCGTCAAATTAGTCGATCGAACCTTCAACACATCTAAAAAACATGCCTTTACCATTTTAGATATAGCCCGGGAGGAAGCAGGGAAATTTCCTCCTGATGCCAATATACGGATTCATTGCGAGATGGCCGGTGAGTTAATAGATGAGGAATGGCTAAATTATTTAAGAGATTACCCCAAAGATTTAGTGCAGTTTGAAATTGGGGTCCAATCTACAAATCAGGAAACTCTTGATATTATTTCTCGCCCCCAAAAATTCCAACGTTGGGCAGGCTATATTAAAGAGCTACGACGTATGGATAAAAGCCACCTTCATTTAGATCTTATTGCTGGTTTGCCCCAGGAAGATTGGGCTAGCTTTCGTAATTCTTTCAATGATGTTTATAAAGTTCAACCCCATATGCTTCAGTTGGGCTTTCTAAAGGTCCTAAAAGGTTCTGGCATACGGAATAAGAGTGAGGAGTATGGGTTAGTTTACACACCAGATCCCCCTTATACTATCTTAGAGACTGGAGTTTTAAGTCATAAGGAACTGTTAAAACTCCACCGCCTAGAAGAAATTTTAGAAAGATATTATAATTCGGGACGTTTTGAAAACAGTGTAGCTTATGCTACTCAAGGATTCCCAACTCCTTTTGATTTTTATCATGAATTCGCTGAATATTGGCATGACCAGGGATGGTTTAGACAAAATTGGTCTAGTAAAGCTCTTTTTGAAAAGTTTTGGACCTTTATGGATTCTCAGGACCAAAAGTTACCGACCTCTTTTGATTTGAATAATTTTAGAGAACTTCTTCGATATGATTATTATCTAGGAGAGCGTCCTTCAGATGTTCCTAATTACATGCTACCTTCAGAAGATGATTTACCCCCTGATTATCAAAAATTAAAACGGGAGATCCAGCACCATCCTATTTGGGAAGAAAAGGTTCCAGTTTACTCTAGTATGGAACGTCGTCGGTGGTCTCGAGCTACAGCAGTGGAGCTTTTCCAAGGCCCTGATCCCCGTTGGATCCTCTTCTTTTACTCAGGTGGAAAAACTCTAACTTATGAATTTCCCTCGTTAGAAGAATAGCTCTTAAACCTCTGCATAGATCTTTGCATATAAAGGAGTATAAAAATATGACTTTCCGTTGGCGGACTCTTCTTAGCATATCCCTTTTGGTACTACTGTTATTAACAGGATGTAGCCAAGATCCTCAGCAAGGACTTCCTGGTGGTGCTGCCCCCGCTGTCCTAGAACTATGGCATTCCCTAAAGGGGGCTGAAGCTGAGGTTCTGGGTGAGCAGGTAGAATATATTATGGGAGCTTACCCGGAGGTTATAATCAATTTAGAATATGTCCCAGAAAATGATATGGTAGAAAAAACCTTTCTAGCCCAAGCAGGTGGGGCAGGACCGGAACTTTTTCTTACTTCCGGAGAAATACTTAGGGAGCTTTTCCATAAGGGAGCTTTAGGTCCTTTAGCAGGCACTGGGGATTCCTTTGTTAATATTACCTCTCAGTTTACTTATGGAGAAAAAACATATGCTATCCCTTTAGCCTTAGATGTTCCTCTGTTTTACTATCGTACTGATTTAGCCCAAATACCTACTAATCTAGGGGATTTTCTCACTACTAATGGAGTTCTAGCTTTAAATAAACTGGATACCAAATCCTTAGCACCTTGGTGGTTAGCTCAAGGGGGTAAACTAACTAATAATGGTCAGCCTACTTTAGACCATGGAGAAAATTTAATTTTTATCTATCAGCTCTTACTTTGGCAAGAGGAGAATATTCTTTTAATAGCCCCTAATAGTTGGGAATTATTTGTTAATGGGGAAGTAGCTTATACTATAGCACCAGCCAGCCGGGCAAAGTCCTTAAATCCAGAGATACCTTGGGGAAGTATGCCCCTTACTCAATTAACTAATCAACAGGGATACTTATTGGGAGAGAGAATTATTGGGATCGCCAATTCCTCTATCAAAACTACAGAAAGTTTAAGTCCCTGGATCCGCCTAGTTGAGGAGGAAATTCTTGATCCTGAGTTTCAAGGGACTTTAGCTGAGGCGGGGAACCGTTTTCCCGCTAGTAGCTCTTTTTATAGTGGGGAAGAGGGTCAAAAGGGAATACTCATCCAAGTAGGTCAATCTTTAGCCCAGGTATGGTCTCTGCCAGGCAATGCCTTAGAATGGAGGCTTATTCCTATCCAAGATCAGGCCTGGCAAGCTATAGGAAATGGTGCTCTACCAGAAGACTCTTTAGCTCAAGGACAGCAAAAGGCTAAAGAACTTAAATAGTAATTAAGGTAGTAGGATGTAATTATAGAAAAGGGGGAGCTGCCATGACATCGCAAAAGGTTCGTATGCTGATTATCACCGGACTTTCTGGAGCAGGAAAGTCTCAAGCTCTACAAAGTCTTGAGGACCTAGGGTATTTTTGTGTAGATAATTTACCACCATCTTTAATCCTAAAATTTGCCGAGTTGTGTATGCAGTCCCAAGGGAATGTAAAACAAGCAGCCATTGTTTGTGACCTGCGAGGAGGGGAGTTCTTTTCCTCTTTAGCTGAGGCCTTAGATGAATTGAAAGAAGAAGGCTTTCATCCTGAAATCCTCTTTTTGGAAGCCTCTGATGAGGTTTTGGTAGGGAGATATAAAGAGTCCAGGCGTCGTCATCCCTTATCTCCCTCAGGAGGTATTTTAGAAGGAATCCAAATGGAGCGGCAAAAGCTTACAGAGCTAAGAGGTGTGGCTCATAAAATCATCGATACTTCTGGACTTACTGCTTCTCAACTAAAACAACAAGTAGCAGAACTTTTTGGAAGTGAATACCATGTGGGAACTGCAAGATTAGCTGTTTCTTTAGTCTCCTTCGGTTTTAAATATGCTATTCCTTTGGATGTAGATCTACTCATTGATGTGAGATTTTTGCCTAACCCCTTCTATGTTAGCGAACTTCGCCCCCTTACAGGGGAAGATCCTCAAGTTCAAGAATATATATTTAGTAATCCCATTGCCCAGGAGTTTTTAGAACGGTATATAAATCTCCTAGAGTTTATTCTTCCCTATTATGTAAAAGAAGGGAAACGCCATTTAGTTATCGGAGTAGGCTGTACCGGAGGGCAGCACCGTTCTGTGGCAATCGTAGAAAAATTAGCGATTTTTCTTCAGGACAATAACTACAACGTAAGTATTAAACATCGGGATGCAGCCCGGAGTAGGAAGGGTGATAGGGCTAAATGAGAAGAAAGTTCCCCTCCCTTGCCAACACGGTAAAATGGCTCTATCCCAATTTAGGGGTAAAACGCTGGTTCTTACTAGCTATTTTAGGTCTTTTTCTCTTTGCCGCTGGATTTTCTGTTATGAATGATGGGATTGCTTTAGGTTATCTAGAACTACAATTCCGGGAGGCAGTTTATCGTTTGACGGGAAGTGCTCCTCGAACAGCGGTACCCATGGGTTTGCTTATTAGCCTTTTAGGAGCTATAGCCATGGTCGTTGGTTTTAGAAGGATGCTTAAAGCTATAATATCGGTTTTATTACCTGATGAAGAGCCTAGAATAATAGAGCGGATGTACTCCCGTCAACATTTGAGCCGCGGTCCAAAAATTGTGGTTATTGGTGGTGGAACAGGACTATCTAATCTATTACGAGGATTAAAAAATTACACTCGCAACCTAACAGCTATTGTTACTGTAGCTGATGATGGTGGGAGTTCAGGGAAGCTTCGTCATGAAATGGGAATATTACCTCCTGGAGATATTCGTAACTGTTTAGTAGCCCTTTCTGATACGGAAAACATTATGGAGAAACTTTTCTCTTACCGATTTGATACAGGAACGTTAAAAGGTCATAGTCTAGGTAACCTTTTCATTGCAGGTTTAGCTGATACTTTTGGAGACTTTCAAAAAGGTATTGAGCAGGTCAGTAAAGTATTTTCCCTAAGGGGAACTGTCTATCCCTCTACTTTGAGTCAAGTGGTTTTGGGAGCAGAATTTACAGATGGTACATGTGTGAGGGGAGAAACTCAGGTTAGAGATACCTGTGGCCGCATTAAAAGAGTTTATCTAGAGCCAGAAGACTGTGAGCCAATTCCTGAGGCTTTACAAGCTCTAGAAGAAGCAGATTTGATTGTTCTTGGTCCTGGTAGTCTATATACTAGTGTTCTTCCCAACTTATTGGTTAAGAAATTGAAGGCAAAAATTCAGGAGGTGGATGCCCCCTGTGTTTATATATGCAATATTATGACAGAGCCGGGAGAGACAGATGATTTTCAGGTGGCAGATCATTTACAATCCATTATCGATCATTGTGGTACAGGCTTGGTAGATGTGGTCCTAGCTAACAAAGAACCTATTCCTCAAGATTTATTGGAACGCTATGCTGCTGAAGGCTCTTACGCGGTAGTAGGAGATGCTGAAAGCGTAGAGTGGCTAGGGTGCAAATATGTGGAAGGTGAATTCCTCCAAGCTGGAGAAACAATTCGCCATGCCCCGGAACGTTTAGCCAAAGCCCTTATACGATTACTCTTTAGTCTTAAGCCAACGGGTGAAAGGGTTGCTCTAATAGATTCTTATTTATTAAGTCATAAATTAAGGGAAGAACCCTAGAAAGGATGAAGGGAATGTCCTCCTTTAGTGCAGAAACCAAGGATGAGCTAGCTCGGATTGAAATAGATAGCCAATGCTGTAACCTTGCAGAATTAGCGGCTTTAGTACGGATGGATGGAACAATCGAGATCTCTGACCAAACTCATGCTCTTAGTGTTACTACGGAAAATGCCGCTGTTGCTCGCAAAGTTTACCGTCTAGCGAAAAGTATCTTAGAACTTCCCATTGATATTATGGTTAGACGCAGGTTACGGTTGAAGAAAAATAACTCCTATACTGTAAAAATTTATCCTCGCTCCTTAAAGGAACTCGAAAAATTGGGTTTGCTAGATCAGGATGGGGAAGTTCTAGCAGGTATTGCCCCAGGTCTAGTTCAGAATAAATGTGATAAAATAGCTTATTTGCGAGGAGCTTTTCTAGCTGGAGGCTCCATCAATAACCCGGAAGGAACTTACCATTTAGAAATCATTACCAATGACTCTCAACATGCTGAAGATCTAACAAATCTCATGAATTATTTCCAGTTAGGTGCTAAAATTAGTTTACGAAAGAACTGGCATGTAGTTTATGTAAAAGAAAGTGAAAATATTGTGGACTTTTTGGGCTTTATCGGGGCTCACCGGGCACTTTTGGAGTTTGAAAATGTTCGGGTTTTGAAAGATGTTCGCAACAAAGTCAACCGTTTAGTGAATTGTGAAACAGCGAACTTAACTAAAACCGTTATGGCAGCTATAAGACAAAAAGAGAATATCCAGCTAATTGCTAATACTATTGGTTTACAGGCTCTTTCCCCACCCCTAAGGGAAATAGCCCTGCTGCGTCTCGAGTATCCTGACGCCAGCTTGAAGGAATTAGGGGAAATGCTAACACCTAAAGTGGGAAAATCCGGAGTAAATCACCGGATGCGTAAAATAGATGAACTTGCAGAAAAACTAAGAAAACAACAGGCTAAATAGGGAGGGAGAAATTTGTGCGGATAGGATATGGTCTCAATCTCGAACAAACGCAAAAGCTTATAATGACCCCTGA
>JAAZLD010000242.1 GCA_012799495.1 Desulfitobacterium sp.
GGTAGAGGAAGTTGAATTAGTGGAACAGTTTGAAGCTGTTCGCCAAGTTGTTGACTCTTATTTATCTAGTGACCAAGTTGCTGGTATAACAGCGGAAGAACTTTATCAAATCGTAAAGGAAAACAACTCAGACTATTTACTAGTAGATATTCGTGCAAATTCAGATTTTGTCAATAGCAATATCAATGGTTCTTTAAGTATTCCTTATGGGGAGACCATGAACAAAGAAAGATTAGAAACTTTACCTAAAGACAAGACCTTAGTGATTATCGACTATAACGGACACCAAAGCGGCCAAACTGCTGCCACCTGGAATCTCTTAGGTTACAAAGCAGTACCCTTACTTTATGGAATGCAAAGCTGGACTTCAGAAATCGCTCCTATCGGGTATGAAGCACTGCCAGCCCAGCCTTTACAACAACCTTTAGCTAAAGAAGGCTTTTTACCTCAAAGTGAATTTGACCAACCAGAAATTAAGTATCCAGAAGGAAAAACTGAAGAATACATTTACACAGCTGCCAAGACTTATCTGGATCGGAACTATAAAGGTTTGATTAGTGCTGAAGAATTGCAGGATGCATTAGCAAAAGACAGTCAAGATTACTTCTTGGTGGATGTACGAGATGCCCGGCACTATGAACAAGGTCATATTAGCGGCTCCATCAATATTCCTTTACAGGAATTAGGGGACTCAGGTCATCTTAAGGCCTTGCCTCTCGACCAAAAAATTGTCCTAATTGGCTATAACGGTGTGGATGCCAGCTTAGGAGTTCGCAGTCTAATTACCTTAGGTTATGATGCAGTAGCTTTAAAATACGGTATGAGCTACTGGAGTGGCCAAAGTGAAGCAGGAATTATCCCTATCAATCAAGTGCAAAAAGATTATCCTTTAACACCTTTGAATTATGTACAGCCTAGTACAGAAGCCGCTGGTTGTGGTTGATGGATTCAGAACTAACGAATTCAGATTCATGGAATTAGGATGAGGAGGGAGAATATGCGGCCTATATCACGCAGGTCCTTTTTAAAAGCCACTGCTGCCACAGCTACAGCTGCAGCAATATTGCCTAAGGCTTTGCAAATGGATTTTAAGGTCTTCGCTCAAGAGGCCCAAAATAATGAAGTGGAGAAAATTCCTTCCCTTTGTAATGGCTGTTCCAGCTACTGCGGAGTTTGGGCTTATGTAAAGAACGGAAGACTGTGGAAAATAGAAGGAAATAAAACTCATATGAAATCTCAGGGCCATTTATGTGCCCGGGCCCATGGTATCGCCCAGAACGTTTACAACCCTGGGCGGGTTACCCAGCCCATGAAGAGAGTTGGGGATAGTAATAACTTTGAACCGATTACTTGGGAACAAGCCTTCCAAGAAATCGGAAGCAAAATGAAAGACATCGTGGAAGAACACGGTGGAGATAAAGTAGTCTGGGCTTGCCACGGAGGCAAGGAAAGCTACGCATCTCAGTTCTTAGATATTATCGGTTCTCCTAACTACATTACTCACTATGCCACCTGTTTTACTGCCAAAACTAATATTTGGAGCAATATGGTGGGAGGAATGTATAATCCCGACTTCGATAATGCTAAAATGATGCTTTTTGTAGGAAGAAACTATGCGGGAGGGATTATTCCCGCAGCTATGAAAAGGATTACAGAAGCTAAAGAAAAGGGAGCCAAAATAGTGGTAGTGGATCCTCGCTTCTGTGAATTAGCAACCATAGCTGATGAATGGCTACCCATTCGTCCTGGTACAGACTTAGCCTTCTATTTAGGAATCGCTCACACCTTAATCTCAGAAGACCTTTATGATAAAGATTTTGTGGAAAATTACGTTTATGGCTTCGAGGAATTCTGGGCTCACAATAAGGACTTCTCAGCAGAAAAAGCAGCGGAAATCTGCGATATTCCAGCAGAGAAAATCCGGGAGATAGCTCGGGAATTAGCAGAAAACGCCCCCCAGGCCTTTTTAGACCCAGGCTATCACGGCTTAGCTGCTCACTACCAAAACTCCAATGAAACAGCAGCCTTAAATATAATCATCAACTCTTTACTAGGGAACTTCTGGAAAGAGGGAGGCTTATTCCCAGCAGCTAGTACAAGTTTTGGAAAATTAGAAAGCGGGTACTACGGTCCTGTAGCTCAAAAAGGGAATCGAGCTGATGGAGCAGGTATTGCTGGAGAATATCCCTTAGTAGAACCTTCCCGGGGTATCCCCCAAAGAATCCCTGATATGATCGAAAAAGGCCGGGCTAGAGTGATTTTCTTCTACTCCTATAACCCCTTACGCTCTGCTCCGGAACCTGAATACCAAAAGAAAATCAAAAATGCAGATCTTGTAGTAAGTATCCCTCTTGATTGGAACGAAACAACCTATCATACAGCTCACTATGTTTTACCGGAATGTCATTATCTCGAGCGTTCCGAATATCCCAAAGTCATTAACGGGAATATTTACTGGCCAGCTGCTCAAGTAGCTGCTCGTTTCAAAGCTTTGGAAGCAAGTAATTCCACCATGGCTCTCTTGGATATAATGAAAGGTCTCACTACCGCTTACGGTATCGAAAACCTTTATCCTTACACCATCGAGGAAGAAATGGAAGCAGCTTTAGGGCCCATAGGTTTAACACCTGAACAGCTGAAAGAAGAAGGCTGTATCGAGTTAAGACCTAGTGTTCTACCGAAAGATGAGGGACTATCCTTTGGCACCTTTACTGAAAAAATCGAATTTTCCATCGGTGCTTGGCGGAAAGAAGGATATTTGGGAGTTCCAACCTGGGTGCCTCCATTAGTAGAACCTAAGGAAAAGAACGAATTCCGCCTCATTCACGGTAAACAACCTTGGCATTCCCATATTATGACCACTAATAACCCCTACTTAATGGCTATTACCAAAGAGAAAAACGGCACCTTCATGTGGATGAATAGTGCCCGAGCGGAAGAATTAGGTATTGAAGATGGAGATTGGGTAACTGTTACTAGTGAAATCACCAGTAAAAAAGTCCAAGTCCATGTGACAGAAGGTCTTTACCCTGAGTGTGTCTGGTTGCCCTCTACTTACGGCACTTTCTCAGAAAAACTCGAGGAAGGCTTTGAGCAAGGAGTTAACTATAACGACTTTATCCCTGCCCGGATAGATAAAAAGACCGGTCATGTGATGGGACAAGAATGTATTGTAACTATTACAAAGGGGGGTAAATGATGGCTAATTATGTAATGTTCATTGACCCCGATCGTTGTACTGGCTGTAACGCCTGTCGCATTGCTTGTCAAATGCAGTGGGGGCTACCACCAGAACTAAATTTCAATAGCTTAATCCACCAGGAAACAGGTAAATACCCCAATGTTAAAAGAGTAATCATCCCTGTCCAATGTCAGCACTGTAAGGATGCACCTTGTGAAAAGGTTTGTCCTACAAGTGCCACCTATACTACAGAAGATGGAATCGTCCTCATCGATGGGAAAAAATGTATCGGTTGTAAATACTGCATGGTTGCTTGTCCCTATAATGCAAGGGTCATCAACGAGCAGGGAGTTCCCGAAAAATGCCGCTTCTGTGTTGAACTTGTGGCAGTAGGGGAAGAGCCAGCCTGTGTATCCACCTGTATGAATGAAGTAAGGGTTTTCGGGGATTTAGATGACCCCAATAGCCCTCTCCACGAACTCCTTGAGAAGCGGGAAGTAGTACGGCTACGGGCTGATCATGGTACAGACCCCCGGATCTACTACGCTAAAAGTAAAAGAGTTTAGGAGGTGAAGAGATGACCAAGAAAAAATATCAAGCAAACCTTTGGACCTACCTTTCTTTAATCCTCATTGCTTTTGCCTTAGCAGGTGCTGGCAATAAGTACTTTATCAGTGGGGAACATGCCTTTGGGATTAGTCCGGAAGTACCTTGGGGAGCTTTAATCTCTGGTTATGTCTTCTTTGCAGTGGCCGCAACAGGGACTGGGCTGGTAGGTTCTCTGGCACATGTTTTTCGGATAAAGAAGTTTGAGGTTCTATCTAGGCGAGCCCTCTTAGCTTCAATTCTCTTGCTAATATCAGGGTTTGCAGTACTGGCTGTGGAGCTCTCTAATCCTTTCAAAATGATTCACATGTTATTCACTCCCAATTTAAATAGCCCAATCTTCTGGATGGGAGCTTTCTATGGAGTATATCTTATCCTTCTCTTCGGTGAATTTTACTTCTCCTTAAAAGATAAACACTCCATAGCCACAGGAATCGCTTATGTTTCTTTCTTCGTCAAATTAGCAGCTATCACTAACTTAGGTAGAGTCTTTGCTTATACAGCTGTCCGAGACTTCTGGAGTGGCTACTACTATCCAGCTTATATGATAGTTTCCGCTATAGTCTCAGGTGCTGCTGTCCTCCTCATAATTGTCCATCTTACATCTAAGGACAAAGCTGAGAAGGAAGACTTAGGGAAAACCCTCAGTCAAATTCTTGCCGGTTCCCTAATACTCTTTGCCATTATGCAAGGGGCAAAAGTAGGGCTTTCTCTAAACAGTGCTGATGGTACTGTAGCCGCAGCCGCCTCAGCTCTCGTATCCGGTCCCATGGCATTACCCTTCTGGGGCATGGAAGTGATTGTGGGAATCGTGGCACCAGTAGCACTCCTCTTTGGTACAAAATTCTCCTCCCTTAGCAAATCTTTCTGGGCATCTATTTTAACCATGCTAGGCTTAGTCTTTTCTCGGATAGACTTTGTCTATGCCGGGCAAGTAGTACCTCTTAATTTACTAGATAATACAGTGATTCCTTCCTTTAACTCTTATGCTCCAACCTGGAGTGAGTGGTCCTTAATCATAGGTGCCTTAGGTTTCATCTACTTAGCCTTTAGTTTCCTCGAAACTAAGCTGACCTTAGATGTCACTAAAGGAGAGGAAGAATACTACCGGGTAAAGAGTGAGGGATACTCTCACTAAAGAGAGGCTGAGAGTACTTACTAAAGAAAGTGTGAGAGGACTCAGTAAAGGGAGGGTGATAAAGTGGCCAATACCTTACCATTTAAAAACCAATCTAATCAGTCTTACCAAGAACATCAGCAAGAGAAATATTTACCGGAAATACTTCTTATCTACGCTCAAGCCTTTAGTTTTCCTCAAAAGGATTTTTATGAAGAAATCAATAGTGGAAAATTGGATAGAGAGTTTAAGGAACTCTGGGAAAATGCCAACCTCCCTCAGCTAGATTCCTCTGAGCCCTGGATGGAAAGAGTACCACCTTATGAAGAATGGATCAGAATATATAATGAAGCTTTTTTAGGGGCTAAGAAACCCTTAGCCCCACCTATAGAATCCCTGTATAAACCCTGGACTGTTGATGAAAGCTTTCAGGTTCCCTTTAAACATCAAAAAGGGTACCTCATGGGGGATTCCGCCCAGCATATTTTACACATCACCAAAACTCTAGGCTGGGAAATACCAGTAGAGTATCAGATGATGCCAGATCATCTTAGTATTTTGCTGGAAATCTTAGCTCGCTTTCTCGCTAATGGCTGGTGGTCAGAAGGAAAACAATTTATCCAGGATCACCTGGACTGGCTACCTGACTGGTGCAAAGAGTTAGAAGAGCTTCCTGTGGAGACAGAAGTCTATCGAAAGCTCGCTCAAGATTTGGAATATCTCCTGGCAATAATCGCCAAGCATTAAAACTAACCTTGTCATTAAAGTTAACCTTGTCATTAAAGCTAACCTTGTTAAATTTAACTCTATCTAGAGTTAAAAAAATAAAAAGGTATCTTTAAAAGGAGGAAAAAGAATGTTGAAAAAGTACAGATTTCTAACCCTCATTACCTCTCTACTTCTGGTAATTAGCTTAGTCACCGGGTGTGGCGGTAGCAGTACTCCAGCCACAACAGATCCAGAACCCTCTCAAAAACAAACTCAAGGTGCTGAACAAGAACCACAACAACAAGAAGAACCAGCAGGTCCTACTGTTGAATCCAATACTTTAGAACCCGATGAGTGGCTTGCTAAAATGAGTGGAACTATCAACAAAGACTACTATATCGTAGACTTAAGAACTCCTGACGAAATCAAATTGGAAAAGGCTTTAGAAGGTTCCATCAATATCGATGCTAATGCTACTTTATCAGCTGGAGATACTGATGTTATCGATGAAAAACTCCAAGGTGTAGACAAGGATGCCGTTATCCTTATCCATTGTAAATCTGGTGGC
Source organism: Desulfitobacterium sp. (assembly GCA_012799495.1). Classification (GTDB taxonomy): domain Bacteria; phylum Bacillota; class Desulfitobacteriia; order Desulfitobacteriales; family Desulfitobacteriaceae; genus Desulfitobacterium. The sequence continues at coordinate 6,181 of JAAZLD010000242.1, forward strand.
AGAGCGAAAAAGAATCTCCAACCATTCTTGGATAAAGGTTATGTAAATGCTTTTGCTCTCGATGGCTGGACAGCTATTGATGATAAAGGATTCTTTGGTGCAGCTAAAATTAACTCCAGTACTGAAATGCTAAACCCTGATGCTTGGGAAGCTAAAATGGAAGGAACTATTAACCAAGATTACTATATCCTAGACGCACGGGATGCTAGTGAATATGATGCAGGTCATTTTGAAGGTGCTATCAATGTAGGTGTTAGAGACCAATTGACTATTGATCATGAAGCAGCTATAGCAAAAGTTAATGAAGCTATTCCTGATAAGGATGCTTTAGTATTAGTTCACTGTGCAAAAGGTATCAGAGCTAAAGTCGCTCACGCTCACCTTAAAGCTGATGGCTATACAAATGTTCTAACTTTAGATAACGCCCTTTCCTTTGATGCCAATGGTAACCATAAATACGAATAAGGACAACTTCAACTAAAGTATATAACCAACCAGAACACTTTCAAACAAATTATTCTAAACAAATTCCTCTATAATATTTAAAACATAAAATGCAATTTCGAAATACCTAAAACCTAGTATTTGATTTTAACCTAGCAGTTAATTTTAAACTTAGCTTTATGTCCTATTATTCCTAACTATTTTTAGTCCTTTTTACTCCTACCTCTTTGTACTACATTCTATATAACCGCCGCATTAGCGGCGGTCTTTTTTTACTTATTAAAGTTATTGATATTTCACATCCTAATTTTTCCGTATTAGAAGCTAGTTTTTCCATAACAGAAAGTGCTAGTTAGCTTATCTATAGTGCCCCTGTACTACCTGTGATATAATGAAGAATCGAAGTGTGAGGTGGAGTAAAATATGTATTCATTAGAGGATTTGAATCCTGTTCAACGGCAAGCAGTAGAACACGGAGAAGGTCCCTTATTGATATTAGCTGGGGCAGGTTCCGGAAAGACGAGAGTTCTAACATACCGGATAGCCCATTTAATAGCTCAAGGGGTGAATCCCTGGAATATCCTGGCCATTACCTTTACCAATAAGGCAGCCCAGGAAATGCGAGACCGGGTAGCCTCCTTAGTGGGAAACACCGGAAGAGGCCTTTGGGTGGCCACATTTCACTCAGCCTGTGTAAGGATTGTGCGTAGTGAAATAGGACATCTTCCAGGGTATGAACGAAGCTTCGTCATTTATGATAGTTCTGATCAGCTAGCCTTGGTGAAGTCTTGTATGAAAGAACTTAATCTAGATGAGAAAAAGTTTAACCCCAGGGCAGTTTTAGGGACTATCAGTGATGCTAAAAATAAACTCCTTAATCCAGAAGGATATGCCCTTATAGCTAAAGATTACTTTCAAAGTGTTGTGGAGGA
>JAAZLD010000243.1 GCA_012799495.1 Desulfitobacterium sp.
GAATAGCTTCTTCGAAATTATTTTTTTCTACTTCAACACTGGCTAGACCTGCTAAGGCCTCTGACATTCCTTTGAAATTTGCTACCTCTTCACAAATTTGTAATGCCTCCCGAAAGCTTCTCTCAGCAACTTCACTCTTTCCTAATTTTACTTCGACCGTAGCTAGAAGTCGTAAAGAGAAGGCTTTAACTAATGGTACATTTAATTGGTTAGCTATTCGCAAAGCTCTCTTAAAATGTTCCTCGGCTCGTGTATATTCTGCTTGTCCCATATGGGATGTTCCTTTTTCCATTAGGGTACGCCAAATTTCCAAGCTATCATCAAACATAAGCATTCCCTCCATATCAAATTCATCATATGCAGGAGGAGGAAATTTGGCGCGTAAACAAGCCTTTCAGCGAATAAACAAGCTTCTAGACAGCAAGGTCGAAATATGTTAATCTGAGACCATAGGAGGTGCTAAAATGAACGCATATCGTCCAACTCCTACTTCTCACTGGGTAACTATCTTAAAAATTCTTCTTCTTATTATAGCCTTATATTTTACCGCTGTTATATTAAGCCATGTTTTTGCCTGGTTCTTTTCCGTGGCATTTGTGATTATACGTATTGCTGTTTATTTTGTCACTAGTATCCTAGTTTTGCACTTTTTTATTAAGCTCATCTTTGGCTATGACCTTTTAGGCTTTATTTTTAGCTCAATTCGAAGGCCATGGTAAACTTTTAAATCAACCACCATTTATATAGAGAAGAGATTTTATATATGGATGCAAAAAGGAAGACCATCAGTGGAGCATATCAATATTATGCTCCCTGGTCTTCCTTTTCTATTAGGTAATATTTTTGAATAACTTTTCTTTTTATAAAACAGCTCCTAGAGTTATGGGATCAAACCTTCATCACGCAACCAAAGGACTTCATCCCGAATAGTTTCGGAAAAAGGTCGGAAACGATAACCTAACTCTCTAACAGCCTTCTCACTCTTTAGGCAGACGGGCTTTTTCAGGGTTGCGCACTAAAGCTCGCAAGGTTTCACCTTGGGATACTAAAACACGGGTTATGTTGCTACCCAAATTACCTGTTGCTCCAGTCAGCAAATAAATCCTTTTTCCCACAACTTCACCTCGATATTTACGGACTTAAGTTTTTATTACATGTTCCTCTGTCCACCTGAATATCTTTAAGGGGAGGAGGGATACTTATGCGAATTATTACCATTAAAAGGCCAACACTGCGTAATACCATGCTCATAGCTATTCTATTATTAGTTTTTCTTGCTTACAGGGAAAATGTAGTTTCAGTCTTTTCTGGCAAGCTGAAACCTATCTATTCTGCTGAGGTCACCACTAATGAAGTCGCTCTGACTTTTGACATCAGCTGGGGAGAAAATACCCCAGAACCAATCTTAAATATTCTTCGGGAAAAAGGAATTAAAGCTACCTTCCTCTTATCCAGCCCTTGGGCTTCAAAGCATGAAGACCTTGTCAAAAGAATGGTGGCAGACGGTCACGAGATTGCCTCCCATGGTAACCGACATGTGGACTTAAACACCTTAGGACCCGGTGAAATCGAAAAGGAGATCATGACTGCCCATGAAGTGTTAGAACAACTGACTGGTCAAAAAATCTCACTATTGCGGCCTCCTAACGGAGCATATGATAATAAGTTAATCAGTGTCTCCCATAAGCTTGGCTACAAAGTGATTCAATGGAGCGTAGATAGTTTGGACTGGAAAAGACCGGGTCCAGAGGCAGTAATTAGCAACGTTCTCAATGGTATCCCCAAAGGCCATGGAGCCGGCCCTGGCGATATTATTCTCTTCCATGCCTCTGATTCAGCACCAGATACCATTCAGGCTTTACCTGTAGTTATCGATCGCCTGAAAGAAAAGGGCTATGAATTAGTCCCTGTTGGCAAACTTTTGGAAAGTGCCACAAAAACTTGGCCTCCGGAAAGCAACTTGGAGCCTTTAGAAAAAGATAACACCCAGCCACCCTCGGAAAATCAAGGACCTTCAGAACAGATGCAGCCTGCAGCCTCTTAACTTCATATACTTTAACTATTATCTTTCATAATTTAACTCTATTTTCTACAGTTAAGCCTATAAACTACACTTAAACCTATCTACTACACCTAAACTATTTAAGGTACTTTAATTTACCTGCTGCCAGTAATCCTTTGTATTTCTTCAGAAGCCTGAACCCGCTCCGATGCTTGACTCAAAGCTACCTCCGCATCCCTCATTAGGTACTTTGGCATCTCTTTTTCGAGGGCACTCTCTAAATATTCTACTGCCTGAGGAAAATCTTCATTTCCATAGGCCTCAATTCCTTTAAGGTAGAGCTGGCAACCTTCCCCATGAGGTAATCCTTCTAGTTTTCCTAGGGTATTTTGAAAATTTTCTTTTTCCCCTAAGACAAGACTTAGCAAAGCTTTTTTGACCAATAAATAAGTGGTATAAGGAGAATCTTCCTGTAATGGTCTTAGCTCCTCTATTTTCTCTTGTGCAAGGCTCCATTGGCCCGTAACTAGAGCCAAATCAACTTCTGTGGCTTTTACAAGAGGATGGAGAGGGGCTTTTTCATATGCCAATTGCCAAGTCCTCTGGGCTTTGGCGAGATTCCCGAGAGCCATTTCAGAGCGGGCTAAGGCAATCTGAAGGAATATATACTCTTCAGTATCTAAATCAGAATTTCCAATAGTATATAGAATAGCTGCTCCCTCATCATATTTCCCTTCTTGGATAAGGAGCAATCCTTCACTTAGCCTCTTTAACCCTAGAGATTGCAAGGATTGACTTACTGCTTGAGCTTTCTCAAGTTCCCCTTGGGAAGAATAATATTGGAATAGCCATAACTTATGGCTTTCTTTATCTGATTCTTTTAATTGAGATTCAATACTCTGCCCTTCCCCCAAGTTTAACTTTAACCAGAGTTCCCCATCTTCCACAAAAGGGAGAAGCTTGAGCCATGAGGCCTTTTTCTCAATCCAAGTTAATTCTTCAGCCACTGTTTGAAAGTCATAATCTTTAAGAGCAGAATTATAATTGTTCAAATGTTGCAATGTTGGAGCAAAATAGGCAACTAAACCTACAAGTAAAAAAATTATAATTAATAGATTTCTTCCTGTGCGGTTTTTTCTAATCCTTTTCCGACTTCTTTTCATTTTACCTTAATCCTTTACATTGAATTAATGTCCTCGCCAAGGTGAAAAACCCTCTCCCACAACTTCAGGCACATCTATTATGGACATAAAAGCATGAGAATCATACTGACGGATAATCCCTTTCACTTGGGAGAGCTGAGTCCGACTGACTACACAATAAACAACTTCCTTATCTTCCCCTGAATAAGCACCTACCGCTTTAAACAGGGTTACCCCCCGACCTAATTTATCCATAATTTCTTGAGCAATAGGTTGGGGATAACGAGTAACCACTAATAC
>JAAZLD010000244.1 GCA_012799495.1 Desulfitobacterium sp.
TACAGCCTCATTACCATAGGTATCAATAATTCTTCGTAGTTCTTTTGCTATAGTGTCAAAAGCTTCATCCCAAGTGATTCTTTCCCATTTTCCTTCTCCTCGTTCACCAACCCTTTTCATTGGGTATTTCAAACGATCAGGATGATAAAGACGTTGACGTTGGGATCTTCCTTTCAAACAAGCACGAGCTTGAAGATTTTCTGGTGTATCTGGACCCTCATTATCGGTACCAAATTTTACTACTACACCATCTTTAACATATCCTTTAATTTGACAACGACCACCACAGTTATGCCAACAAATAGAAGGTTTAACTTCTGCACCAGCTATTCGCTCCCCAGCTTGGGCTACTGCTGGTTCCCCTCCAACTTCAGTTTGTGGAGTACACCCAATCAATGATGGTGCTACAGCAGCTGTTGCTGTGGTTAAAGCACTCCACTTCACAAAACTCCTTCTAGAAAGAGTCTTTTTCTTCTTAGATTCTGCTTTGTTAAGCATTCCTTTCCCTCCTTGTACTTTTGTTTACATCATTTGTCAAAGATGTATAGACAACATCTGTATGTGTTCAAGTTATCACAAGTTTTATTGTACATGTCTACAATATTCGACAAAGTTTTTTGTATGCCTGTACAAAAAACCATATGTTATAATGACAGAGATACCTTTTGCCAATAACTCATCATTAAAATAACCTTTTTATTCAAATTCCTTGACATTTTTTTCATCTTATTAACCCTTTATTAATACCCTTTCCTATACCCTTATAAGTTATTTGGGTAACAAAGTATTTGGAGGTGCCCTATTATGAGTTCAATAACGCCAAAGGAGCTATTAGAGGTCCGTCAGTATGTTTATAGCTTTCTTAGTACCGTCTTTAGATGTCCCCCTAAAGTAGAGCAAATAGAAACTATTTTGCAGGAAGGACTTTTCCTAGACTTTCCCTTAGAATTAGAGGATGATAATTATATTCAAGCACTCAAAACCTTAGAGAATTGGGCCAAAGAGCAGAGTGAGGCGGATATTAAAGATGTATTTACATCATTAAACAGAGATTATACCCAGCTTTTTATTGGTCCCGGGCATCTTCCAGCTCCTCCATGGGAATCAGTTTATCGTACAGAAGAAAAGCTTACTTTTGGGGAGCATACATTAGCTGTTCGTGAATGGTATGCCCGCTATGGCCTGGAATTCGTCCATAAGAATGCTGAGCCCGATGATCATTTTGGCTTAGAGTTGGAATTTTTTGCTTACCTTATCAATAACGAATATCAAGCATTAGAGGACGGAGAGGCTCAAAAAGCCACAGAGTTAGCCCAAGAGCAATTAGCTTTTCTCGAAAAACATCTCCTTCAATGGTCCAAGGATTTTACCCAGGATGTTATAACAAACGCCCAAACAAAGTATTATCAGGGATTAGCTCAACTGGCTCAAAGCTTCTTAGAATGGGATCACTCTAACTTAAAAGAAGAGAATGATAACTAACTCTATTGCACACTAATTTAAATTAATTTAATAGAATACAAATAATAACTAAGGGAGCATTCAAAGCTACATGGCAGTAGTTTTGATATGCTCCCTTTAATTCTATAAAAGATCTATTTTCCGTAGACAATTTATTAGCAATAAATTATTTAGCGATCAATCAATCAATATTTACTTTTAAACACATTTTATTAAATGTCAGGCACGATTATAGAGGTTCATTGCCTTCTCCCCTTCTCCTTTAGCCCAAAGAATTGCAGCTTCCATCCCTTTTTTTATTGTTTCCTCTAGAAGGGGAATCTCTTCTTTGGTAAAGGGGGCTAAGACATAGCGAGCGGAATCCCAACCCGCTGGTGGTCTGCTAATACCTATCTTCAGCCGCCAAAAGGATTCAGTGCCTAATTCCCCAATAATGGATTTCATTCCATTATGTCCTCCAGCACTTCCTGAACTTCTTAAACGCAATCGCCCAGTAGGTAGATCCATATCATCATATATTACTAAGATATCTTGAGGGGAGATCTTATAAAATTGAGCTATTTCCCGTACCGAACGGCCACTTAAATTCATAAAAGTCTGAGGCTTTAGTAAGAAGACCTTTTCACCATCGATTACTGCTTCTGAAAACAAGCCCTGGAATTTAGGGCGAAAATCTAATTTTAAATCCTCAGCTAAACAATCTAAAAGCAAAAAGCCTACATTATGGCGAGTTTCTGCGTATTGTCCTCCTGGATTGCCTAGGCCTACGATCAGTTTCATGAAACTCCACTCCTCTAAGCATATTGCAAACAATTAATGAATACATTGATGATAGCACGTTTCTTATGTTCTTGCATAGGAAGAAAGGAGGTAGAACTGTTGAAACCAAGTAAAGAATTCCACTCTTTACCCATTGTCTCTTTGAGCGAGGGACAGCATATAGGTTATGTAAAAAGCCTAGTAGTTGATGCCCAATCTAAAGCATTAGCGGCCTTAGTGATTGATCCTAAAGGCTTCTTTAAGGATCAACGGATCATTCCTTATAGTAAAGTAGTCAGTGTGGGGGAAGATGCCATTACTATCGACAAAGGCTCCTATGTAGAAAAGTCCGCAAGTCTACCGGAAATCTTACAATTGATCAAGGAAAGATTAAGCATTATCGGGACACGGATTATCACTCAGAATGGCAAAACCTTAGGTGTTGTAGATGAGTATTATATCAATCCTACCAATGGGCAAATTACTCAAGTAGAGATCTCCGGAGGTAAAATTGAAGGATTTTTTAGCGGTAAAGCATTACTTGATGCCCAATACTTACTTACTATCGGCCAAGATGTTATCGTTGCCCAACAGGGTAGTGAATCCCATTTGTTGGTGGCAGATAAAGGAATCAATGAAAGCCTAAAGTCCTTACTCCATTCTACTACTAATTTAGCCTCAGAAACCTCCGCTTCTTTGAGCAAGTTCTTTAATCCTGAAAAAATCAAAGGAAGATTTAAAGGAATAAGGAAGAAAGAAAAATTTCTAGCCTCTTCCGAGAATATAACAGAAAATAACCCTCTTGAAAATAAGGATTCCGAATTAGAGCAAAGTATTCAAGAAAGTCCTAATATAATTGATGTTGAAGAAGAACACCCAGAAATCTCAGTGGAAAATCCAGACTTCCCTAAAGAGACAGCTTCAGTTATGACTCCTTCATATTCCGATCCGAATTTTACCATAAATCAAGAGGAGAATACAAAAAACCCCTAGGATACCCAGGGGTTGAGTCAAATTCTAACTAAAAAGCTTACTTACAGAGAGATCCTCATGAATACGCTGAATAGCTTCTCCTAGCAAAGGAGCTACAGAAAGCGTTTTAATCTTGGGGATTATTTTTTCTGAATCCAAGGGGATGGTGTTAGTAACCACCACTTCTTTAATAGGGGAATTTTCTAGGCGCTCAAAGGCTGGCCCTGATAAGACTGGGTGAGTACAACAAGCATAAACTTCAGTGGCTCCTCGATCCATTAGGGCCTGAGCACCTTGAGTAATAGTCCCTGCAGTATCGATAATATCGTCGATCATGATCACCTGTTTCCCTTCAATATCTCCGATAATATTCATAATCTCCGATACATTAGCTTCAGGACGGCGCTTATCGATTATTGCTAAAGGAGCTCCGATTCTTTCTGCTAAATTCCTGGCTCTTTGAACTCCTCCATGGTCAGGAGAGACTACCACTACATTATCTAAACCCTTATTTTTAAAATACTCTGCCAAAATAGGAACACCAGGTAAATGATCCACTGGAATATCAAAGAATCCTTGAATAGCTGGTGCATGAAGGTCCATAGTAACTACTCGATCTGCCCCGGCTGTAGTTATTAAGTTGGCCATCAGCTTTGCTGTGATGGGATCTCTAGCCTTGGATTTCCGCTCTTGCCGGGCATACCCATAATAAGGGATGACTGGAGTAATGCGGTAGGCCGAAGCTCTCTTTAAGGCATCGATCATAATCAATAGCTCCATAATATTATCATTAGAAGGGTTGCAGGTTGGTTGGACAACAAAAACATCTGCCCCTCGTACACTTTCATCAATGGCAATAGAAATTTCTCCATCACTAAAGCGCTTGAGCTCGGCTTTCCCCAAAGGTACGTTTAGGTATTCAATTATTTCTCCTGCTAAATTCCGATTGGCGTTACCGCAAAAAACCTTCAATTGTTTAAAAGACATCCATATATCCCCCTATTATTTCTTCTTTTGCACCAGTTTTTTAACATTCCTTTGGGTACTGCGCTCGATAGCCAAAGTACTTGCCGGAACATCCTTAGTTATAGTGGAACCAGCCCCTATAACCGCTTCTTCACCGATTTCCACAGGAGCTACCAGATTAGTATTACTCCCAATAAAGGCTTTATCCTTAATAATGGTTTTATGTTTATTAACACCATCATAATTGCAAGTGATAGTACCTGCACCAACATTTACAGATTTACCTATTTGAGAATCTCCAATATAGCTTAGATGAGGTATTTTTGCCCCTTCTCCAAGAATGCTATTCTTGATTTCGACAAAATCTCCTACCCTTACCCCATCATGGATTTCCGTTCCTGGTCTTAAGTAAGCAAAGGGACCGATTCGACAATTTTCACCTATAGTTACACTTTCCCCTACAGTATGAGTTATACTCGTACCTTTACCACAAATGCAATCTGTTAAAGTAGTATGAGGCCCTATTATAGCATCCTCGGCAATCCGAGTTTTGCCCTTTAGTATGGTAAAGGGTTGAATAGTTACGTCAGAAGTTAATTCTACATCTTCATCAATATAGGTGGTGTTAGGATCGATAATGGTTACACCTTCATCTAGCCAATGATTTAAGATGCGACTACGGATAATCTCCTCCCCTTGGGCTAGCTGAGCACGGCTATTGATCCCTAAGGCCTCATGGACATCCTCTGTACAATAAGTAGAGATTATTTCACCTTGCTCTTGAAGTACTTTGAAAACATCTGTTAAATAATATTCTCCTTGAGCATTTTGAGGGGTAATTTTCTCTAAGGCGTCCCGTAGCTTCGCCACATTAAAGCAGTAAGTTCCTGTATTTATTTCTTTAATAAGTCTTTCTTCGGAAGTAGCATCCTTTTCCTCTACTATCTTCTGAAATCTTCCTTCTTCTTTAACTATCCGCCCATAACCCTGAGGGTTTTCAAAAACTGCCGTAAGGATGGAAGCCGCTGCTCCATTTTCTTTATGGATTTCTGCTAAAGATTGGAGAGTTTCTGGTCGAATAAGGGGTTGGTCCCCACTCAGAACCATAATATGGTCAATCCCATGGCAATGGGGTATTGCTTGCATAACCGCATGACCGGTTCCTAGTTGCTCTTCTTGAACTACTATTTCCACTGAGTCTAGGATCCCTTCGATTTGTTCTCGACCATGACCTAGAATTACGAAAATACGTTGAATATCAACTTTTCTTATGCAATCTAAAACATGCTGAAGCATGGGTTTTCCTGCAAGGGTATGCATGACTTTCGGTAATTTGGATTTCATCCGAGTCCCTTTACCTGCAGCCATGACCACCGCTGCCCAATTCGGCATATACATTCGCCTCCACTAATAGTTTACCCGAGATTATAAATTTGAACAGATCTTCAAGGGTAATTTCGTCAAAAAACAGCAAAATCCTCTTTTCGGAAAATTCAAGGCTTTTACTTATTATTATAACTCTTTTACCTTGAACTTCTGTAAACTATATGAATAATTACACATGATATACCTAAAAAAAGAGACCTCCAAAGGTCTCTTTTACTCATAATTTTACATTGCCTCTTCGTAAGCTTTTAAGACTGCTTTTTGGATCACTTCTCGTGCCTCTGAAGAGATAGGGTGTGCTATATCGCGGAATTCCCCTTCGGGAGTCTTCCGACTTGGCATAGCAACGAAAAGTCCGTTAGTTCCTTCAACTACTTTTACATCGTGAACTACAAAAGAATTATCGAAAGTAACTGAAACAACAGCTTTCATCTTACCTTCAACATTCACCTTACGAACCCTTACATCAGTAATGTTCATTAAGAAATCACCACCCTTCTCATCCTGGTGACCTGCATTATACTTACAAGAGATATTCTCTATATGGTAAAAAACTCCTTCTTTTAAAATAAAAAATCTTTATTTTTCTGTTAAATTTTATGGAATGTTTCCAAATATCTTTCATTAAATGAAATATCCCCTAATTTTATGGTCTTTAATTGCTTTTTTGGTCTTTAATCTAGAAATGAAATATCTTGGGGGACTACTTGGACGATTCCATTTACAAGATCTAGTTCTCGCAATTGGAGAAGGGATAAATAATCACTAACAAGTTTTGGCTCATCTTCCAGCCGGATCTCCATCAGAACTCCTACTCCCACCACATCAGCTTCGAACTCTTTTAGGAGATTGATCATACCTAAAGCTGTTCCCCCTGCTTTCATAAAGTCGTCGATGATCAGAACTCTTTTTCCTGGCTCCAAAGCACGACGACCTAAAGTCATAGTTTGAATTCGCTTGGAGGATCCTGATACATAGTTAATGCTGACGGTGGTTCCTTCAGTAACTTTATTTCCATGGCGAATAATCACCATGGGTACTCCCAATGCTTCTGCAGTCACCAAAGCTAAAGGAATTCCTTTGGTTTCAATAGTAACCACTACATCGGGGTTTTCTTCCCGAAAAGCTCCTGCAAAGATCAACCCTAAAGGGCGTAGTATCTTGGGATCATAAAGAAGATCCAACATATACAGGAAACCGCCAGCTAATAGCCGATCTCCTGAGCTTAATCGCTCTGCTAAAATCTCTAAAAAACCCCTGGCTTCATCTGCTGGAATTTCCGGTATATAACGAACCCCCCCGGCTGCGCCAGATACGGTCTCTAGGCGACCCTGACCGGTATAGAGCATGGTCTCTTTGATTGCTAGTAAATCCTCACTTATAGTGGACTTAGCAACTCCAAACCTCTCTGCCAAAACTGTTAGAGGAATTAAAGTATTAGGTTCGGACATCAAAGCTTGCATCACAGCGACCATACGTTCAGCGCGTTTTATTTTCTTCACTGGCTAAACCTCTATTCCTTAGGATTATTGGCCTGCTCCTCTGAGGATTTTTTTTCCTGAGATAGACGCAAAGCCTCAAACATGATATTTTCTGCGTTCATAATATGAGCTGTAGCTAAGACCTGAGCCTCTTCCCCATCCTGCCGAGCTATAGCTTCCACAATAGCCTGATGCTCGGAAATAGCATCCTTAAGACGTCCTGGCACAGACAAAGATGTGGTCCGAAAACGTTGAATTTGTTCTCTTAAATTTTCAAGAATCTGAATCAAACGCTCATTACGGCTAGCCTTATAAACCAAGGCATGAAAATCAGTGTCAGTACTTACGATATCCTCCAAAGACATATCTTCCCGATCATGATGGAGAAGAATCTTTTCCATTTCTTTAATTTCTTCTTCGGTTGCCCGTTCAGCAGCAAGTCCTGCTGCTAATCCTTCTAAGGCGGAACGTATTTCGAAAACTTCAGCTATATCCTTATGGGATACTCCTGCTACATAAGCCCCTTTACGGGGAATCATAACCACAAAGTTCTCTAGTTCTAACTTCCTTATAGCTTCCCTTACAGGAGTACGGCTAACGCCCATTTCCTCAGCTAGTTGGATCTCCATTAGCCTTTCCCCTGGTTCCAAAACACCATTGATAATAGCCTCTCTTAAGGATTCAAAGACCACTTCTCTTAATGGTTTGTAACTATCCAATTTAACCGGTACCAATTTTCTACCCATGACAAACTCCCCTTTCTACCGTATTTGTCACCCAGACAGCATAGTTTTTCTCTCTATACTTTGTGGCTGTTTTCATTGCCTCCTCTTTAGAGTCCATCAATCCAAATACAGCAGAACCACTACCAGACATCAATGCTCCTAAACAGCCATTTTCTACTAATAACTCTTCTTTAACACGAAGAATTTCCGGTACAAGCTTCATGGAAGCTTGTTCTAAATCATTGTGCAATAAAGATGCAATGGCATTTTTATCACCA
>JAAZLD010000026.1 GCA_012799495.1 Desulfitobacterium sp.
ATAGCATGAGCTAATTTAGCAGGTTCGGAAGGGGATGTGATCTCGATAGCAGGAAATTCCCAAGGCTCACCACCTAATTCCTCAATGGCCTGGGAAAGAGCACTAGCTTGATGTCTCGCTCTTGTAACAATGATTCTTTGACCATAGAGGGGGCGTTTTTCAAACCATTGGAGCGACTCTCGTAGTCTAACTACTTCCCCTACAATAATAATAGAAGGATTACTAAAGCCTTCTTCCATTACTTTCTGGTAAATATTTTGCAACTCACCAACTAAGACCCGCTGCTCCGGCCGCGTTCCCCACTGGATTATTCCAACTGGGGTGTTGGGAGAACGGCCATGCTCTATAAGCTTTTTGGCGATCATATTTAGATTCTCCATACCCATCAAAAAGACTAAAGTGTCATGGGAAGGTCCTAGGTGCTCCCAGGCTATATCTGAGCTGTTTTTGGTAGGATCTTCATGACCAGTTATTACTGCGAAAGAAGAAGCCAATCCCCTGTGAGTTACAGGGATGCCGGCATAGGCAGGAACAGAAATGGCAGAGGTTACTCCAGGAACCACTTCAAAAGATATTCCTGCTTTCTTAAGTTCTTCAGCTTCTTCCCCTCCTCGCCCAAAAACAAAAGGATCTCCACCTTTCAAGCGAGTAACTATTTTTCCTTCCTTGCCTTTTGTGACTAAAAGAGCATTTATTTCCTCTTGCTTTAAGGTGTGGCGATCCGGTGATTTTCCTACATAAATTAATTCGCATTCAGGTGAAGCTAGCGCTAAAAGACGACTAGATGCCAAGCGATCATAAATAAGTACATCTGCCTTTGCTATACATTCTGCACCTTTAACTGTAATGAGCTTGGGATCTCCTGGTCCTGCACCAACAAGATATACATATCCTTTACTCAAAATAAGACACTCCGTTTCTCTTATGCTGGAATTTTAGGAGCTGGTACTATTTCTAATCTCCTCTAAAATTTCTTGGGCTCCTTGCTGGATTAGTTCCTCGGCAACCTGTCGACCTAATTTCACTGGTTCTTCCCCTAGACCTGAGGCTCTAATTACTTTTTGACCATCTAAGGAAGCAACTAAGCCGGTAAGTCTAATTTCTTTACCTTCTACTACACCTAAGGCTCCAATAGGTATTTGACATCCCCCTTCTAAGGAATGCAAAAGAGATCTTTCAGCCCGTACTGCTAGTTCTGTATCGTTATGATTTAATACACTTAATAAATCTCGTATATCTGAGCGGCGAGAAGAAATTTCGATAGCGATGGCTCCTTGACCTACTGCCGAAACCATGGTTTCTTGAGGAAGATACTCTGTGATCCTCTCTTCCCATCCCATTCGCTTTACTCCTGCTGCTGCCAGGATAATTCCCGCCATTGAGGATTCTTCCAGCTTCCTCCACCGGGTTTGCAGATTCCCGCGAATATCCGCAAGTACCAAATCTCCACGGAAATTCATAAGCTGTGCTTTTCTGCGCAGGCTGCTGGTACCAATAATGGAACCAGAGGGTAAATCTGCCAGGGTTTGCTCACTTTTGCCGAGGAATACATCCCTTGGATCTTCTCTTTCACAAAAAGCCCCTATTTCTAAACCTTCTGGTAAAGTTGTGGGAAGGTCTTTACAACTATGAACGGCGCAATCTATTTCATCTCTTAATAGTCCATGTTCCAGTTCTTTTGTAAAAAGTCCTTTATCCCCTATTTTGGCCAAAGGAACATCTAAAATTTTGTCCCCCTTTGTTTTCATGGGGACTAAGACAAATTTCTTATGAGGATAAAATTCTTCCAACCTACTCTTTACCCACTGGGCTTGCCATAGAGCAAGCTGACTTTCACGAGTTCCAATACGTATTGTTTCCATTCTTACCTCCGTACCCCTGGATTTGGCCTACGGCCCGTTTCTCATGGGAATGATGATTGTCAGATAATTTTTGGCTAGGTTCATTCTTCGTGGAATTATGGAATCCAGTGTTAAGGGAGTCTTCCGGGACATCCAAATCAAAAAGCTTTTGTAAAATTTCCGTATAGAGGTGTCCTTGGTTTGTATTTGCTACCTCTTTTAAATTGGCGATTGGAGAATGTAGAAAATTGCTAATGATGGAATTAGCCATAGTCCTTATAACCTTTTCCTCTTTAGGCCCCAGTGGTCCAAGTTTCCTTAAGGCATTCTGGAGCATTTCATCCCTGATCTTTTCTCCTTTTTGCTTCAAGGCAATAATGGTGGGAACTGCATAAAGAGAGTTATGCCATTTCATAAAGCGTTCCATTTCCTCTTGAAGTATTTCTTCTCCCTGCACAGCAGCTAAGGTACGAGCTTTTTTATGAGCATCTACCACTCCTTGGAGATCATCAATATCAAAGAGCTTCACACCTTCAATCTCTCCCACATCAGGGTGGATATCCCGTGGGACAGCGATATCGATTAAGAGGAGAGGGCGATAGCTGCGAGCTTCCATGACCCTCTTCATCCGATTAGGTTTAAGAACAAAATGTGTAGCCGCTGTAGCAGCTATTACGATATCTCCTTCCATTAAGCCTGACTCAAGTTTACTATAAGGTATAGCCTTTCCCCCAAATTCACAGGCCAAGGCTTGAGCCCGGTCATAGGAGCGATTAGATACCATTACTGCTGAAGCCCCATTTGCTACTAAATGCCTGGCAGTTGAGGCACTCATTTCCCCAGCCCCCAGAATCAAGATACTTTTACCGGTGATATCTTTGAAAGTTTGTTTTGCTAATTCCACTGCTGTGTAGGAAACTGAAGTAGGATGCTGATCAATTAAAGTCTCTGTCCGTACTCTTTTTCCCACAGCTAAAGCATTCTGAAAGATAACATTCAGAACTTTATTTGTGGTTTTTGATTGGGTTGCCTTTTCGTAAGCATCAGCAACTTGACCCAAAATCTCCGTCTCCCCTAAGACCATTGAGTCTAACCCGGAAACCACTCGATAAAGATGCCGTACGGCATCGTAAAGTGTATGGACATAAAGGTATTTATTGATTTCTTGCTCTGGGAGTTCACTATGGCGGGCTAAAAGACTCTTAATAGCAGCTATTCCCCCCTCATACTCCCTAGTTGATGCATAAATTTCTAAACGGTTGCACGTGCTTAAAAGCACAGCCCCCTGTATAGCGGTAATTTCACTTAATTCTTTAAGGGCGTTACTGATGCTTGAAGGGTGAAAGCTCACTTTCTCCCGTATTTCCACAGGAGCCGTGACATGGTTTAAGCCAATAATGATCGGAAACACTTCGTCATTACTCCTTTCGCCTCGTCAAGTTGATTATTTTTAATAAGTTCTAGGACTTCTCCATCAGTAACCCTCTCCCAAAACTTCTCTTTTTGCTCATTTGTCATTTTTTCTTTTACTTCTTTACGCCAGCTTTTTAGTAAGGCAAGGTACTCTTTATATTCTTCCCCAAACTCTGCTTCTAGTTTCTTCCTAATTTGTTTGGCCACAAAAGGACTACTACCAGAAGTAGAGACTGCTATTTTCAAGTCACCTTGACTCATAATTGAAGGTAAGATAAAAGTACATTTTTCAGGGTCATCCACTACATTCACCAAGCGGCAGGCCTCAGCGGCATCCTCGGCCACCCTTTGATTTAATTCCTCTATTTCTGTGCAGGAGAAAATTATGATGGCATCTTGGATGTCATCACTAGAATACTTTTTCTCCTGCCATATACAGTTAGAATCATCTACTAACTTTTTTAATTCCGGAAGTATTTTAGGAGAGACTATCCTCACCAATGCTCCATGTTCTATTAAGGTTTTTACCTTCCGTAGAGCAACCTTTCCTCCCCCTACCACTAAAACAGGTTTGTTCTCTAAGTTCACGTAAATAGGGTAGTAACGTGACACAAATCAGTCCCCCTAACTGCTGTAATTCTCTATGCTCTAATATACACTGAAATTCGGTATAACTAAACTTTAAAGTTCTTATGGGGACATAAGGTGATTCTATGACAAGGTTTATACAAGATTTATCCAAGATTTATGGCAAGATTATAGTTTAGGCGTAAGAGTGGAGGCCAGGCAAGAAGTAGTTAACACCAAAGAAAGTAAAGAGAACTGCTAAAAAGCCAATAATGGCCATCCAGGCTGCCCTCTTACCCTTCCATCCATACATAAGCCTAGCATGCAAATAAGCTGCATAAATAAGCCAGGTAATAAGAGACCAGGTTTCTTTAGGGTCCCATGACCAATAGGTTCCCCAAGCATAGTTGGCCCAGATTGCCCCGGTAATAATACAGAGAGTTAGCATTGGAAAAGCAAAGCCAATCATTTTATAAGCAATATCATCGAGAGTATTTTCCTCAGGTAATCGATCTAGCCAGCTAGATTGATCAGCCTTAAGAGCACTTGCTTTATGACGAATCTTAATTAAGTACATAATTCCTAAACCAAAGGCCACAGCAAATCCACCATAAGCAACCATGGCCGTCAAGACATGGAATGTAAGCCATTGACTCTTAAGGGCTGGTGGAATAGCACCGGCAACCCTTTCTGCCGGACCCATCTTCATAATAATAAAGGTTAATAAGAGAAATGGTATAGGCATGACGAAGCTACCCAAAGCTTTCACTTTGTAGCGGAATTCGGCAAAAAGATAAAGAATAACTATACCCCAGCAAAAAGTAAGGATAAATTCATAGCCATTAGTTAGAGGAGGTCTTTGAGTAATTACCCAACGTAATACTATAGCTACAGTATTCGCAAAAAACCCACCTATAGCGGCAAAAGTAGCTATATGACCAACTAAATCTTTTTTAAAAATAAGCCAAACCCAATTTAGTAAGGCACTACCGAAATAAGCTCCTACCATAATATAAAACAATATGACTTCCCATTCTTGCAAAGAGATATTCACTAATGCTTCCCCCTTCTTAGCAGATCATCAGGCTTCTAATTCTTTCACGATCTTTTCAAATTCTTCCTTTGCTCCCATATTGAACTTTCCTGAGTAAGCACCTATTGTCAAAGGTCCATCTCCATCCATGAACCCTGCAATACGTACTGGACGCCAATAAAATGAAAGTACTAAACCTAATATTAACAATCCACAACCTAACCACACTACCCATACTCCTGGATCAGCTTTAACTTGTAATCCGGTAAAAGCGGTAGCTCCATCAAAAGTAACGCTATATGTATCTGCAATACTTACAGACTCACCGAGAACTAACTGTCCCATATCTATTTGCATATTGTGGTCAAATACTCGATAGAGTATAACAGGCTCTAGGGGGTCTACTTTCATAGCGGCTAGATAAAATATAAGATGAGTGCCAGGAAAGTTATAATAGCCACCACGATTTTGCAGTGAGACAGGAACTTTTTCTCCATCCATTTCAATAGTAAATTTAGCTCCAGGAGAAAAATTAGATTGGTAAAAAGTTATTCCTTTATATGTAAGAGGATGATTTACAGATATAGTTTGACGATGAACCTCAGTTCCCCCTTCGAGAATACTAATATCTGTATACCAATTATCCCTTTCTCCACTTGGCAATATTCGATCTTCCGCACTATTGATCTTAACTAGGAAATTTTCCTTGATTTGACCTTTATACAGTTCTATCTCTTGAATAGGCATTACTTGCCCCTCTCCTGCTAACATATACCCTTTAAATCCCCATAAGGAGC
>JAAZLD010000245.1 GCA_012799495.1 Desulfitobacterium sp.
TGCTTGTTTTTGTTAGTTCCATAAGTCTTTATTAAGCTATCCCAAATGGAGGGGTCTTCCATACCTAATCTCCAGATAGCTACACCGTGAAGTTTATGCTTACGAGCATATTCCATTTTCGGTGTGAGACTTTGTTTGTTTTCAAAATAAACCTCATGGCGGACTCCATTAGCTGTATAGGTATACCAAGGAACCTGATGCTCTTCATCGTATCCTACTTCTACCCCATGCTTTTTGGCCCGTGCCATACTCTGCTCATAGGAGAGATAGTCAGGCAGGGTTGGCTTATTAGAGCCCCAGTCAAAGGAGTAAACTGGTAAACCAAGGACAATTTTTTCCCGAGGAATTTTGGTTACAGCATACTTAATTACTTTATCAACCCAAGCATGGGAAGAAATGGGACCATGGGTAGTGCCTAGACCGTGCTCATCATATGTCATTAGCACTATTTGGTCTGCGTTTTTCCCAATAGAAGCATAGTCATAAGCTCCTGACCACAAATCAGATGGATAGTCGATAAATTTGGCAGGGATAGATACATTAAGAACCTTATCTTTGGCTTTTAAAACCTTATGGAGCTCTCCTAGAAAAGCTGTGAAGTTATCCCGATCTCCGGGAGGAGTTTTCTCAATGTCAATTGCAACTCCATCCCACTTTTCATCCATTACTAACTTAAGAATATTTTGGACGAATTTGCTCCTAGTTTGAGCATTAGCGAATACACTGTGAGCTAAATCAGCATCGAAAAGCCCTTTGCGCATATTGTGGATTAGAGCATAGGCTTTTGCTCCATTTTTTTGGGCGGCTTCCTTAATACTTAGATCCTTCTGCCCAGTGGTTATGATATTACCATTGTGGTCAAAAGAATACCAGAAAAAGGAGACTTCATCTAGAGCCTTAATATTCTACATCATGGAGTCTTTTGAACCAGGAATCTCCCCTTCAGGGTCCGTATAGAACCCCATAACTACCCTTTTTTCTTCCCCTAAGACATCTTCACGAGTTTCCGCCTCAGCCTTTGGAGGCTCGCCACTTTCAGTGGTAATCTCATTAGGGACCTGGGTGTTTTGTTGTTGATCCATATTACACCCAACTAAGGTAAGACTCAATATTAAAGTCATTACTAAATTTAAAGCCAGAAACCGCTTCATTCTGAAATCAACTCCTTCATCTTGATTCGGTCACCTGACTTTATTGTCCCCTCTTCAATTCTCCTTATGTATCTTGTCCCTGATAATCCTTAGCCACTATTTGACATTAGAGGGCATATTTAAACTTTACGATTTATATTTAACTTTATAATTTTAGTATGGAGTTTTTAACATATAAGATACTTTATATGATATATAAAATATTATTCAAACTTTAAGGTAGCCCAAAATAATTTGCCACTCCTTTTGCTACAGCTTGGGCCAATTGTTCCTGATACCAAGGCTGTTTTAATTTGGCAAACTCCTTAGGATTACTAATATAACCTAATTCTACAATCACTGCTGGCATAGGAGATTTACGCAACAAATAAAAATCTCCGGGTTTAGCTATTCTTTTGTTCATTTCCGGAACCTTAACTAACTCTTTTTGGATATTTTCCGCTAAGCTTTTTCCTTCAACGGACTCATAAAAATAAAAGGTTTCCGCTCCAGTATTTCGACCTGAAGAGGTTGCATTAAGATGTAAGCTAATTAAAGCATCGGCTTTTTCTTGAATAGCAAGGGATATGCGATAATTGAGATCTGCCTGCTTCCGGTTTTGTCTTCCACGGACTCCATCTGGAACATAGTCAACATCCTCTTCCCTGGTTAGTATTATTTCAAAGCCTGCCTGCTCTAATAGCTTCTTCACTTGTTTAGCCATTGTTAAATTGATTTCTTTTTCGTAAATCCCTTCTTTTGTTATTGCTCCAGGGTCATATCCTCCATGACCAGCATCCACCACAACAATATATTTTTTGTTCATTTGTCCGAGTACCGCTGCAGAACCCTGATAAAAAACAGAAATAACCAATCCCACCATCACCATTAATACCACGACCCCAGCTATAGCACGGGTATATCTTCCACTAATTATTACGGGTCTACGCAAACCCCTCCCCCCTTTACTAGCTTCTCTTAAAATATATGTTCTAATAAGCCCTATAATGTTTAGTCTTTTCTTTTGTTTTTTAAGCTCTACGATATTTGGTGTGGTGAATAAAAACCAACACTTCTTAACAAAAAAGACTGTTGCAATCTTAGAACTCTTAAGTCCAAGGTGCAACAGTCTTCTTATTTTATGTCATACACCAAAGATGTCTGTGTAGGTCACAAAATTTTCGTAAGTATTCAGTATAGAAAATTATTAAATTATACACATACTTACTTTACATAAACGATTACGGAACGAACCCCCCATGAATAGCAGGCTGATTCCGAATCCAAATATATATCAACCCGATTTCCTTTTATAGCGCCACCTGTATCTAAGGCTACTGCATCCCCATATCCTTCTACATAAACTTTCGAACCTAAGGGGATAACCCGTGGGTCTACAGCGATAACCCCGCGACGAGCTGGAGCACCGGTAGCTGTTCGACCTCCGCCAGTATAAGCAGTTGCTCTCATCTGATAGGCGCGTTTAAAATTAAAAGTCTGACCACCTCGGGATACAGTGGTTTGACTTCCTCGAGATACTACACGATCCACTGGAGCTTTTACAACCTTCTGTCTAATAATTTCGCGGGAAACTTCTTCTCCATCTTCCAAAGTAATTTTTATTACCTGCTCATGTTCCCCATTTACCCCTTTAGTCACAACCCTGTCTGGCAATCCTACTGGGAAGTTGGCCGGTTGGGCTATGGTTTTATAGGGTATAGCATTACGTACCGTTTCCAGTTTTTCCTCTACCCTAGTTACTTTAATCTCATCTTTTTCTTTAATAACACGATTCAAGGGTAGAGATACCTTATCCTTTTCATTTAGAGTTATTTCTAATTTGTCTAAAGCCTCCTTGACAGTTCGCGGAGCCATGTAAGTGTTAATTTCTTCCCCGTCGGCAATTATCTTTATTGGAACTGCCCTTCGTACTTCCAGGTGAGCATTGGTAGAGAGCTTTTCCTCTCTTTCAAGATTAACCTCATCCGTTACCTTGAGATTTAAGCCAAAACGCTCTGATAGATCCTCTAGAGCCTCTCCTACCGTAGGAGCTGCTGTTCGACCTGTGAAAGTTTCCCCATCTACTGTTAACTGAACAGGTACACTGGGGATAATCTTGATTTTTAATCCTTTGCTTACTAGAGTATCTCGACTAGGTTCAATTATATCTTCCTCATAAATTTCTAGTTTAGAATGCTCAAGAGCTGAGCCCACCGTTGAACGTAAGGTGGTAATAGACTGCACTTTCCCATCCATTTCAACATGGATTGTTTTTAGATTAAGTAAGAGCACAGTTGTCAAAGTGAAAACTACAGTCAGTAATGTAACGGAGATCTGGGCTTTTCGGGAGCTACGAACTAAGGCTAAGGCCGAAGTTCGTCTCTTCTCAGACATTATATCCCTCCATAATTAACTCTGACCTACGCCCATATTCTAAACTATAACTTAGTTCCTTGTCAAAGGTTTTGGATAAATTTTACAAATAAACTTCCTTTTCTCGAATATCCCCATCTCCTATATGGAACTTTAACTTTCGGATTGTTTCGCTAAAATGTGGATTGTTACTGGCCTTCTCCCCCATTCTATACAGGTCTGAAAACTAGGAAAAAACACATCAATAATATTACCTTTTATTGCTCCACCTGTATCTGCAGCTATAGCGTATCCATACCCTTCCACATATACTTCCGTACCTAAAGGAATCACTCTCGGATCTACCGCAATAAGCCCTTCTCTAGGCCACACACCTGTGGCTGTAGGATTTCCTGTGTAAGTATAAGCTGTAGCTTCTACTTCGAAAGTTTTGACAACATTATATTGACTAAGATCAGCCTCTACTCGCTCCACAGGTTCAGTATTTTGAATCACAACTCTTTTCTTAGGGGCATTTAAGGTAAACTGATGAATTATTTCTTCCTCACTAACTTCCCCATCCACAATAGCGGTACGAATCACTTGCCTTTGAATCCCTGTGGCACCTTCTTCCTGAACTTGAGTAGTTCCTGGGAAAATTTTTTGGGATTCGATATATTCCGTTGTTGTGGGTATCTCGATATCTTCAATTCGGTAAATATAAGTTATTTGTTGCTCAAGATGAGAAATGCTACCAGTGGTGGTATCAATCATTTCCACAGAGGAGACATTAGTTATAGTCCCTAAATTTGCCTCAGCATGATTTTGGGAAGGTCCAATAGAAAAATTCAAACCTTCAAAACTAGGCAATTTTAAATCTACATTATTGGGCAGATTATTCACTGGTGCATATACCAAGGTGCTTCCTGCTAAAATTAAAGTTCCTCCCCAGGTAAGGCTCCGCTCTTTAGCAGTTCGCCAAAAATCTCCATAGGATACTATAGGTAATGAATACATACTCTTCCCTCCCGGTAAAGAGTATGTTTCCTCTAATTAAAAAAGAACATAAGAATTTAATCTGTCCACCATAAGTGAACATATCACAAGGAATTAACTCTCTTGCTTTTATAAATAAAAAGGCCCCTCTCTATGGAATAGTTTATAGAGAAGGGACCCTTTAACTTATTGCTAGGTAATGCTTTCCTAGTTTATGGACAGTCGAAATAGTTTATTCCCGTTAGCAAAAGATTGTTCAGCAACTTCTTCTAAAGACATACCCCGAATATCAGCAAATTTCTGAGCTATATACCGAACATAAGCTGGCTCATTGCGCTTTCCTCGATAAGGCTCAGGAGTAAGATAAGGGGAATCCGTCTCTAATACAAAGCGATCCAGGGGAATATTCCTGGCTACCTCCACCGAATGGCGAGCATTCTTAAAAGTCAATGGCCCCGCAAAGGAAAGATAAAAACCCAAGTTAAGTAATTCCTTGGCCATCTCCCAAGATCCTGAATAGCAATGGAATACCCCGCCATTTTTAGGAGTATGGGTCTTTACTATATCTAAAAGATCCCCATGAGCATCCCGATCATGAACGACGACAGGTAATCCTACCTCATCAGCCAACTCAATCTGTCTAATAAAGACTTCGCGCTGGACCTTACGTGGAGATAAATCCCGATAATAGTCTAGGCCAATTTCTCCCCATGCGATAACCTTATCCTCTTTAGCTAAGTTTTTAAGTTTTTTCAAGGCCTCTTCCGTTGCATCTTTAGCATTATGGGGATGAAACCCAATAGCCGCATATATTTCCTCATATTTATGAGCTAAATCTACTGAACGGCGTGAGGAAGGAAGATCATAACCAATGTTTATTACCCTACTTATTTGAGCTTCCTTCATATTTTTTAAGATTTCCTCTAGATCCCCTTTAAAACGATGATCATCTAAATGTGCATGTGTATCCCAAATCATGTAACTTGCGCTCCTGTTGAAATTTCTTTATCTAATGTCAATACTTCTAAAGTTTCTCCATGAGATGCTGCTAAAATCATACCTTCGGAAAGGATACCGCGAAGTTTAGCAGGTTTAAGATTAGCCACAATCACTACTTGTTTACCAATAAGATCTTCCGGTGCATAATGTTGGGCAATACCAGAGACAATAGTACGAGTTTTGCCCCCTACTTCAATTTCTAGTTTCAGAAGTTTATCGGTTTTAGGCACCTTTTCTGCTTGTAATACTTTGGCTACTCTCAAATCAATCTTAGCAAAATCATCTATGGTTATTTCCTCTTTAATAGGTGCTAAGGATGCCTCACTATCTGAAGAGGCTTTTTCTGCAGACTTTTTCTTTGCAGATGCTTTTTCCTCAGCCTTATCTTCTTCCACCTCAAACTGAGATAGATCTACTCTAGGGAATAAGGGCTCTCCCCTTTGAACCTTAATACCTTCACCTAAGACATCCCATTTTTTTGCTTCCTCCCAGTTAAGGGCTTCTTCACCTACTCCTAACTGAGCAAAGATTTTCTTAGTTGTCTTGGGCATAAAGGGTGAACATAGGATTCCTAAAATTCGAATAGCTTCTCCAAAGGTATGGAGTACTGTATTGAGTCGTTCTCCTTGGCTTTCATCCTTAGCTAATTGCCAAGGAGCAGTTTCATCAACATATTTATTCATCCGAGAGACCAATCTCCAAAGATGCTCTAAAGCTCCAGCGGGATCATGAGCTTCTAAACATTCTTCTATCTTTAAAATTACTTCCTGTCCCAAAGCCTGGATTTCTTCTTCTATGGCTGTTAGTTGAGTAGCAACAGGAATTATACCATCACGATACTTAACTATCATAGCCAGGCTCCGAGAGACAAAATTACCTAAGTCATTAGCTAGATCGCTATTCAAACGTTCTACTAAACTATCTTCCGAATAAGCTCCATCTGTCCCCACTTGCATCTCCCGTAAAAGAAAATAGCGAATAGCATCTGAGCCATAGCGGCGGATCAATTCAAAAGAGTCTTGGACATTTCCTCGTGATTTAGAGATCTTGCCGCCTTCTTTACTTAAATACCATCCATGACCATAAACTAATTTTGGGAGAGGAATATCAAGAGCCATCAAAACGATAGGCCAAATTACCGCATGGAAGCGAACTATATCTTTACCCATTAAATGAATATCTGCAGGCCAATATCGCTTATATAATTCACCATCAGGATAACCTAAAGCAGAAATATAGTTGATCAGGGCATCTAACCAAACATAAACTACATGTTTGGGATCGAAAGGTACCTGAATCCCCCATTGAAAAGTAGTGCGAGAAACACAAAGGTCCTCTAGTCCACCTTCAATAAATTTAATCATCTCATTACGCCGAGAAACAGGCTGGATAAAGTCCGGATTATCTTTAATATATTGGAGTAATTGATCTTGGTATTTGGACATTTTAAAGAAGTAGCTTTCTTCTTTCAAAAGCTCAACATCCCGATGACAATCCTGGTTAGGACATTTTCCATCTTCTAATTTATTTTCTGCCCAAAAAGTCTCACAAGGAGTACAATACCAGCCTTCATACTCGGATTTATAGATATCACCTTTTTCATAAAGCTTATTAAATATATCCTTTACTACCACATGATGACGCTCCTCAGTAGTACGGATAAAATCATCATGGGTAATATCTAATTGTTCCCATAATGCTTTAAAAGCTTCTACTACCTCATCTACATAATCCTTGGGATCCATTCCTTTTTCTTGGGTAGTACGAACAATTTTCTGGGCATTCTCATCAGTACCAGTGAGAAAATATACATCATGACCTTTCAGTCTATGATATCTTGCAAAAGCATCTGCCGCGACAGTAGTATAAGCTGTTCCAATATGGGGACTAGCATTAGGGTAAAATATTGGGGTGGTAATATAATATTTCAAAGTTTATCATCCTCTCTTTTGGACATTAGCCCTATACGATATATTATAATCATCAAAATATAGTTGCAAACAAATAAGAAAAGTTTTTCCTAAAAATACTTTGTTTTTCGACACAAAAATGGTAATCTATGTATTGGTACCATTCTTATTTTAATTTCGGAAATAATTTCGAAAAAA
>JAAZLD010000246.1 GCA_012799495.1 Desulfitobacterium sp.
ACGATGACCAAGTTATCGATATATTAGCTAGAGAAGTTAAGCAGCGTCGTGATGCAATAGAGGAGTTTGCAAAGGCGGATCGCCCCGATACAGTGAAAGCCCTTGAAGAGGAAATTTCCATACTCATGGAGTACCTTCCTCAGCAGCTTTCTGAGGGGGAAATACGCCAGTTAGCTCAGGAAACTATCGCCGAAGTAGGTGCTCAAACCATCAAAGACCTTGGCAAGGTAATGGGCAAGATAACTCCTAAAAAAAGAGGACGCGCTGACGGTAAAGTTGTAAACCAGATCGTGCGTGAACTTCTGGGTTCTTAGACACTTGAAGACCTAATTGCTTTTGCAGTTAGGTCTTTTTCATTTTTCAAAGGGATTTGCTCTATTCTAATACACTTGCTCCTACTGGGATTTTTGTGATACTATACCCCTTAAAGTGATAAATTGTCTAAGAAAGAGATAATTTGGAGGTATAACCATGTCAGTAGAAGCAGTTCAGGAGTTTTTTCGTTCTCGGAATAAAGATGTAGAAATTTTGCGTTTTGAAGATACAAGCACAGTATCTAAAGCTGCAGAGTCCTTGGGAGTAACCCCTGGAGAAATCGCCAAATCTCTCCTCCTAAAGGTTCAGGATGATTACATAATGGTATTGATGGCAGGAGATAAACGTCTCGATAATCGAAAATTTAAAGACACTTTTAAAGGTAAAGCTAAGATGCCCTCTATGGAGGAAGTTCTTGAAGTAACAGGACATCCAGTAGGAGGAGTTTGCCCTTTTGCTCTTAAAAAGGATATCCCAGTATACCTTGATGATTCTCTAAAAGATTATGAAGTGGTTTATCCTGCAGCTGGTACTCCAGACTCTGCAGTAAAACTAACTGTAGAGGAGTTAGAGGACCTTGTAGCAGAAAGTTGGGTTGATGTAGCAAAGTAAACAGGGATATAGATTAGTCACAGAACGGATTCAAATAAGCCTCATATTAGAGTAGCTTATCATACTGGAGAGAGCGATTCGTGCGGGAAGGCGGAATAAGCGAAGGAGTTGACGTTGCAAAAGCGAAGCCACTGGTTCACTTCAGGTATTACCATTAGGTTTGGCGCAGCGGAAACGATTTCGCTAGCCTGGACGCACTTGAGCGGCGCGTATGTATGATAAGCTACTCTTACAATAGAATGACGGACTAATCTATATCCCTACATAATAATCTAAGAAAATGCCCTGCAATAAATCCCATATTATGTTGGTGTTGCATATTTTATAGCAATGTGGGGTTCAATAGCCTATGTGTTTTTTATGGACTCTATCTTAATAGACACTGTCTTTAGACTCTAACAGATTGCTTAAGGGATTTTAAGTAGGTGGTGGCAGGGGATGCAGGGGAAATTTTTAGCTTTAGGTGATTCACTAACTACAGGCTATGGAGTAGGAGTTAGCAACTCCTTTGCTACCTTGTATTTCTCAAGGTTGCGCTCTAATTATCCCAATTTACAATATGAAAATCTGGGTGTAGACGGTTTAATAAGTAGAGAGTTAACTTCCATGTTGCGGCAACCTGGAATGTCTAATCTTATTGCCCGATCCAGTCTTATAACTATTACCATTGGCTCAAATGATCTTTTGGCTATTGGTAAAGATCTTATGGCTGGAAAACCAATTAACCCCCAATCAACCTTAAGTGAATTTACCCAAAATCTTTTAACTCTAGGTCTATTACTTCGCCAGCTTAACCCCACTGCCACCATTAAAATAGCCACTATTTATAATCCTTTACCACCAATGAATAAAGAACTTAATGCTCTAAGTAATACCTTGCTTAATATAGCTAATAGCAGTATTAGAAAAATCGGTCGAGAGTATGGACTAATCGTGGTACCTGTGGCCAAAGCTTTCCAGGGTCGGGAAAGGGTATTTATAGGCC
This sequence comes from Desulfitobacterium sp., assembly GCA_012799495.1. GTDB lineage: Bacteria > Bacillota > Desulfitobacteriia > Desulfitobacteriales > Desulfitobacteriaceae > Desulfitobacterium. The sequence goes on from JAAZLD010000246.1 coordinate 1,913, forward strand.
CAGATCATGTCCATCCAAGTATTGAAGGGCATCAGACAATTGCGGATCTTTTCTATCGGTATTAGGGAGTGGCTTATTATACATCCCTTCGTTTTCCTGTATGATATGCTATTTCTTAAATAAATTGGATGTTGTTTAAAGGTGTCTGTGAACAAAGGAACTTGCTCACAGACACCTTTTTCTCTTGAGAAAGGCGCTCTTAGGGTCGTAAAAGAACGATAGGGAGTGGAATGTTTCATTATTCGCAACACATCTCAGTAATAGGGAGAATTGGATCAAATGTGCAAAGTTCTGGGATTTGCAAATAATTAAGAAAAAGTGTAAGATATAAGGGTGCGTGTTATACAACACGAGTAAAAAATGTAATAGATGTTCAATTTGAACTTCGAGAAATTTATTTATATCTTCACTTAAAGTAAAAGGAGTATTTTAGATATGCCAATTTATGTTTGGATTGAACATTGTGGGAAAATATAATCCCCGCCTAATCAGGTGGGGTTTTGACAACTTGGAGGGACTTTTATGGTATTAGGTTTAGAGCGAGGAGTTCGAATAGGTACTATGAGTATTACCTTTGGGGGAGCAGTTCTAGGTATTCTCTATCTGCTTGGGAATATTCAAGGAGGTTTTCCCTTTGATGGATTGACCACTTATTTCTTATTTCTACTTTTATTAGGACAGGGTATCTCCTCCCTTTACGGAATGGGATATATGAAAAAGTATGAGGGTAAAAAATCCCTAACAGCTTTTTCCCTAGCATGGTTGGTCTTTCTTGGAAGTATGGCAGGGGTCCTTATAGTAAATCACGGATTTTACTTTCTTTTTCTATGGGAACTTATGTCCTTATTTTCATTTTTCCTGGTAATTTACCACCATGAAGAAAGCGCCAATCGTCGAGGTGCTTTTATTTATTTTGTCATGACCCATGTGGGGACGGTATTTCTAATAGCTGCCGTTCTTTATTTATTTAGTAAGACTGGTAGTTTTCTTTATAGTGACTGGGCTGCTTTCGCCCCAGCATTAACTTTGGGAGAGCGTAATCTTCTTTTCTTATGCTTTGTAGTAGGCTTTGGGACAAAAGCTGGTTTAGTTCCATTTCATATTTGGCTACCTTATGCCCATCCTGTGGCTCCATCTCCTGTATCCGCTTTAATGTCAGGAGTTATGGTAAAAATAGCCCTTTATATGATGATCAGAATGGTTTGGCTCACCTTAGGGCCGGTGGAACTATGGTGGGGAATATTATTGCTTCTCCTAGGGGCTCTTTCAGCCTTTGTAGGGATTCTTTATGCTTCAGTAGAGAAAGATGTTAAGGGACTACTTGCTTACTCTACTGTTGAAAATATAGGGATTTTGACCCTAGCTTTAGGAACGGCAATGATTGCCCAACTCTTTGGCTTTTCTCAACTGGTTACTTTGGCTTTGGTAGGATTTTTCTGGCATAGCCTCCATCACCTTCTCTTTAAATCTACTCTTTTTATGGCCGCGGGAAATATCATCCAAACCACTAATACGCGAAATATCGAAGATATGGGTGGCTTATTAAAGAAAATACCCAAGACAGGTCTTTGGGCTATCGCTGGTGGAATGGGTTTGGCAGCTCTACCTCCCTTGGGAGGTTTTTGGGGTGAGTGGTTGTTACTTAATTCATTATGGAAGACTTCACTTCAAGTTGAAGGAGTCCTTTCTATTGTTCTGCCACTGGTGATTGGGGTAGTAGCTTTAGTATCAGCTTTAGCTCTAGCTACAATGGCTAAGTGGTTTTCTGGAGCCTTTCTCGGTCAGCCCCGTTCTCAAAATGCTGCCAAAGCTAAGGAGCTTCCTTGGATGCAAACTACAGCTATGGGTCTGGCCATCTGTGTCACAGTGCTTACTGTTCTTTGGCCCCAAGGTCTTTTAGGGGTAATAAATATCCCTCTAGAAGTATTATCCGCTAGTGGCGGTTCAGTAGTTCCTTTATCAACTCTCTCTATATATACGGACTTCCTGAGAATGGTTGTTTCTTTTGCTCTATTGCTAGTCCTTATTGTGGGAGCTCTCTTCCTTATTTCCAAAAGGAAACAAAAACGAATCGAAGGTACTTGGAATTGTGGTGTTCCCCTCAATCCTAGAATGCAATACACAGCTCTTGGCATAACCATGCCACTACAGATTGTCTTTAAAAAAATCGTAGCCTTTAGACCGGTTATTCGTAAGGAAGTTGGCAAGAACCCTTATATCTTGGAATCAATGCATTATCAAAGTAGGACGGGAGAAATGGCGGAAAAGGTCTTTTACCGACCTTTTACAAGGCTGTTCTTATGGTGTGCTGAGCGGATTCGTGTTATTCAAGCAGGTAGTATCCACCTTTATTTAGCCTATATTCTTATTACTTTAATTGTGGTTTTAATTTGGAATATTTAAGGGGGAAAGGAGATGTTCATAATTAAAGAATTGAGTTGGCAAGTTTTCTTCTTTTCCGTGCTTCATATTGGTTTATTTTTACTGGCTGCCCCTTTGCTCCAGGGATGGATCAAGAAAGTTAAGGCTTTTTGGCAAATGCGCAAAGGACCGTCAGTTTTACAGCCTTATCGGGATCTGGGAAAGTTTATGAGGAAGGAAGAAGTTATATCTGAGCATACTTCTTGGGTTTTTCAACTTACTCCTGCTCTTGTTTTAGGGAGTACCATTCTAGCCTGTTTAGTGATTCCCGGTCCCTTAGGAGCACCCATTAGCGGTTTTGGTTCTCTTTTCTGGTTAGTAGCGAGCTTTGGTTTAGCTCGGTTTTTTCTTGTGCTGGCAGGCTTTGATGCAGGAGGCTCCTTTGGCGGAATGGGTAGTAGCCGTGAGCTTTTTATAGGTACCTTAGCAGAGCCGGGTTTTATCTTAAGTTTATTAGTTTTCGCTCTCATGACGGGAAGTACTTCTTTAACGGAAATAGTAGCTACTTTACATGGAACATCTCTCTTTGAGATACCGCGGATTTTGGCTATTGTTTCCCTAATCTTTATCCTTATTGCGGAGATGGGAAGAATCCCTGTAGATAATCCTGATACTCATTTGGAACTTACTATGGTCCATGAAGGAATGCTCTTAGAATATTCCGGACCCTCCCTAGCTTTTCTAAACTTTGCTTCCCAGCTAAAACAGCTTATTTTGCTCCATTTATTGGCTTTGTTAATTATGCCTTTTGATGGAGGTAGTTTCTTAAGCTTAGGGGGCCAAATGAATTTAGGAACTCTCTTTTCCCAAGGGATTTTGCAAATAGTCCTTGTAGCGTTTTTAGGAGGATTTTTTGCTACCATTGAAAGCATCAATGCTAAGCTACGACTTTTTCGAGTGGCCAACTACTTGGCAGTTGGTTTAGGGGTAGCAGTCTTGGCTCTATTAACTCTTTGGATTACAAAAGGAGGGATTTGAGTTGGAAGCTACTTTGCATAATATCAATCAGTTAGTATTGTTTGCTAGTCTCCTTACTGGTTTATATATTGTAG
>JAAZLD010000247.1 GCA_012799495.1 Desulfitobacterium sp.
AGGCTCAGTGATGTTTTGGCCTTATATTTTCCATTAAGAGAAAAAGAGATCATTCAGAAGATCGAATTTCTTGCCGAAATGATTGGATATGCAATGGAAGATAAATACGGCTACCTTGGTGAACTAGGGATTGATCTGGGAATCGATGTTAATGGTAAGGTATGGGTTATTGAGGTTAATGGAAGGCCACTTAAAGTTAGTTTCAATCTATTAAGAGATAAAACAGTTTCCAAAGTCATTCATAAGAATCCCATTACCCTCGGTTTTTCTTTAACTGGATTCAATATTATGCCCAAGTTTAGAGCCTTGCCTCCTCAAATTTTTAGCTCTCTTTACACCTTTAAGCCAGCTCCTCAGGACTGGGTGGTATCCACTCAAGCCCCAACAGGAAAGCTCCTTTTTCTTAATCCTTCCCAAAAGAGTGATTTTAAGTTTAGGGCAGGACAAAAGGTCCATTTGCAAATAGGCTTTTCCTCTATAGAAGTGGAAATTGCAATTCAAACCCTAGATTCAAGGGCCAATACCATGTTCTTATCTCAGGAGGCTTTAATAGAACTTCCTTATTATCATGGTGAAAAAATTAGCCTGATTGCTGCCTCGGATCGTCAATTGATTTTGCAGCCAACAGTTGGAATGACTATCTCTCATGAACCTGACCCTTTTTATGATGAAATTTACGAGATGAAGAAGTCTGTTTTAATGGCCTTAGAAAAAGGTGTTTTCTTCTTTTATTTCTGCCTTGATCAGATTGACTGGGATAGAGAAGAAGTCTGTTCCCAAGTCTATGGTAGACCTTTAGTATATGCGGAATTCTTAGTAAGGCGATTTTACCAAAATTAATTCTAAAATCACTATTAAAGATTAGCCAGAAAATTAACAGCCAGTAGCTTTATTTAACTACTGGCTGTACATATATATGGGTATTTAATAATTAAAACACCACTATTACTGGTCCCCAACGTTATCCTTTAATTTTTGTGATAAATCCTTGAGGATTTGAAAAGACTTTTCGATACTCTCAACTCCATCAGCATTAATTAGGCAACAGCGAGAGGGAGCTAGCCAAGAACGGTCAAATAATAGTTCTTCACTTACTCCATGACGGCCTAAAAACTCCCAGGATTCTAGAAGACGGCGATAGAGAGTTTCTACATTTTCCTCATCAAGCTCAGAAGTAAGAGTTGGTGTGATTCCATAGGCAATAATATTACCTTGTTTGAGAAACTCATGGACTTCATCTACATAACGAGTAAATATATGACCCCAACTATATGAGTCAAGGGAAAGAATATTGACTCCTGCATTTAATAAAAAGGACCAGTCAGGATTTCCACAGAGGTGTACCCCTTTAGGACCTGGGAGGCCAGCAATAAATCCATAGAAGTCCTTTTTAGCAAGTTCGGAAGTATAACCACTAAAGGAGTTAAAGATCATTTCCAGCCCCGGTTCATCTAACCAGACAAAAGGCTGTGGATGAACTTTTTCTAATTCATTATATTGCCAAGCTATTTTTTTCTGGATATAGTCGTAAAGGAGTTCTCGGACAAAGTCATTATAGATCATAGGCTTAAGATCCTCATCACAGACTTTGAGGCCAAAGCTTACAGGCCCTACAACTTGCCCTCGAATCATAGGGTAATTGGAAAGCTCCCTTTTCAGAAACTCCCTAAAAGTACTTGAATACTCTTCAGATAAAGCAAAGTAATCAGGAACAGCACTGTTCTCAAGATAAGAGTCTAGTTCTTCCGCAAAGGATCCATTGGAAAAACGTAAAACCTTGTTAGCTTCATCTATAATGATCCCCGGAAAATGCTCGGCAAACTGAACATACATATCTTCTTTAAAAGACCATTTTGGCAGTTGGGGCCAAAAGGGAATATCCATACTTAAGGCTAAATCAATAGCTTCTTTTTGATCAAGGTGAGGCAAGATCGCCATCGCTGTCGTTAAAGCTTTTCCTTCCAGCATAAAAATCACTCTCCTAGATTATTCGGAATATTCTCCACAATAACAAGGGTATCAGTTAGTCATAAACCCAGGCGTGACCCTAATCACTTAAATTACAGTGGAGGGAGTTTTTCTTTTCGACAAATAAAGACCTGCCTTTCCTTAAGCATTGGAAAGGCAGGTCTTTTACGGAGTGATATTTATATATGAAGTGCCACCTGTAGGTAGCACAGGACTTCTTTCAAAGATTCTTTAACAGAGATTTTTTACAAAGAACCTTTGAGAAATTATATATAGAAAGCTTCTAAAGACTTATTAAAGAGACAAAGATGGGAGCGGCAAAGATAGTGAAGATTCCTGTTAGAATCATGGAAACGCTAGAGATTGTTCCGGAAATCGAACCAAACTCAAAGGCTTTAGATGTTCCTGAAGCATGGGCACTAGTACCTAGAAGAACTCCACGAGCGATACAGTTTTCAATCCGAAGGTACTTAATGATTATTGGACCAATGATACTGCCGATGATTCCAGTAAGAACAACGAAGACTGCTGTAATGGCTGGGATACCACCGATGCTTTGTGAAATATCAATAGCGATAGAAGCAGTTACTGAGTGAGGGATCATACTATTAGCCATTTCTCCATTGAGATTAAATAAGCCGGAGATGGCAGCAGTAGAAGTAATAGCTACAATAGTTCCAAAGAAGATACTAATAAGTATCTTAGCAAAATTCTTTTTTAATAGTTCGAAATATTTATAAAGTGGTATTGCTAAAGCTATGGTTGCCGGTTGAAGAATATTGGTAAGATACTTAGCACTTAAGTGATAGTTTTCATAGGGAATACCTTGCCAGAGCAAGATTGCGACTAGGACGATAGGGGTAATAAATAGCGGTGATAATAGAGGTTTATTGTCAAAGTGGCGATAAGCTTTTCTTATACCGATATATAATAAGATGGTTATAAGGATACCAAAAACACCTTTTATCATACTGAACCTTGCTCCTTTCTTTTAGACTCAAAAAATTTTTCGGCAAATAGTCCTGTGACTACCATAGCGATAATAGAGCCGAAAATAATGACAGCGAACAGACTTAAGCCATCACTACGTAAAATATTGCCATGCTGAATTATACCTACTGCTGAAGGTATTAAGAAGAGCATTAGATGGGTAAGCAAAAAGTTACCGCCAGATTCGATCCATTTCAAAGGAATAATTTTAAATTGCAGTAGGAGGAAAACAACGATAATTCCTAAAATACTGCCCGGAATATTTAAATTAAAAATATGAATGATTTTGTTAACACAAAGTGAGATAAGCATTAGTACGAATATTTGTCCGATTGTTATAAGCGTTCTTTTCATTTCCAATCCCTCCTACGCATAGTACTTTACCAAATCTTTGCTATAAGGTAAAATACATAAAAGAGATGATTCCCATTCCATTTGGTTATGGGAGGGTGATTATGGATATTCGACATTTGAAATATTTTATGGAAGTGGCTGAAAACTGTAGTTTTACTCAAGCTGCTCGCAATTTATATGTTAGTCAACCGGCAATTAGTAAAGTTATCAAAAATATTGAGAATGAACTGGGAGTTATACTATTTGACCGTTCTGGAAAACAAGTTGTTTTAACAGATGCCGGTAAGGTTTTATATAAACAGGCCCAAGGAATCATGAAGTCCTTTCAGAACTTAACTAAAGAGATCAATGATTTGACTAATATGGAAAAAGGCAAGATCTGTATTGGCCTTCCGCCAATGATCGGATCCCGGTTTTTCCCAAAAGTTCTAGGCCAATTTCGGGAGCTCTATCCTAATATCTCCATTCAAATTGTTGAAGTCGGAGCAAAAGTAGTTGAAGCAGAAGTAGAGAGAGGCAACTTGGATATGGGAGTTGCCGTTTTACCTGTCGATAAAGAGATTTTCTATTATTTTCGCTTTGTTCAAGATAGCTTAAAACTTGTCGTTCACCCTGCACATCCTCTTGCAAAGAGAAAGTCTGTCACTTTATCAGAGTTGTCTAAAGAGGATTTTGTCTTTTTTCATGAGGACTTTAGGCTCCATGATCGAATCTTGGAAGAATGCAATAGGGTAGGATTTGAACCCAATCTAGTAACAAAAAGTTCTCAATGGGATTTTATTAGTGAGATGACAGCATATAAATTAGGGATCTCCCTCTTACCTGAAACTATTTGTGCGGAACTAGATACAAATCGTGTTAAAGTAATCCCCCTTGTCGACCCGGAAATCCCTTGGCACCTAGGAGTCATATGGCGTAAAGATGGCTACCTCTCCTATGCAGCCCGAGAATGGATACGGATCTTAGAAATATCTAAATTATCACGCACGCATTTTTAAGAATAAATCTTCACATTAATTGTTGCTCGAAAATATTATATTACAGAAGCTGGCCTTAAACAGGCGTTAAGGCCAGCCCTTATTGAGTATAAGAATAACATTAGATTATCAAAATAACTTTATCAGCTTAAGAGTTTTTATGGTATTTTAAGAAAAGTTGTTTTCTAATAAGAACTTGAACAAATAAGCTTCCTATAACTAGTTTTGCAAACCAATGATTTGTCCAGAAGATTTTAGAATTCGTAAGAAGTGATTTGCCTCTCTTAGGACATGGTCAGCAAGTAAGGGAATAATGATTGACTTGATGCGGCAGGATAATATCAACTCTTCTGCAGTAGCTTTAAAATTACACAAATTCTTTGTAGCCGTAATTTCTTGCCCAATCATTTGAACTAAGGGATTTGTGCCACTTTCTGTTTGGGCACGTAAATTAAAGAATAATTGGGCAAAGCTATTAGCCTGGTTTATTAGGGCTGCTTCAGTCGGGTCTAGCAAATGGGCAATAATTGAGCATGTTCAGCCATTTGCAAATCCCAGAAAACTTTTTGGCAAAAGACCTCTTGTCCAGGGTCGATAGCTCTTCTCCTTTGCAGTAATTCTAGTTGTTCAATGAATAGGAGTGCTTCGCGTCGAATGTGGACAATTAGAAGTGGGAAGTTAAAAGTGAATAACTGGCAAGACAACATCCCATCTAAAATTTTGGTTTTAAATTTTACTAATTCTCGCGTTAAAACTATGGCTTTTTGATTTAGCTCTTGAACATTTCTTTCAATAGCGGGATTGACAATTTCTCCGGCTGGAACCAGGCGTTGTTCTTGAGCGGTGAGTCGCGTATCAAGTGGAACTCCACTTAACCCTTGCGTTTTTTGTTCTGCCTTTAAAGTCATATTGGTTACAACTTCTCCGGAACACAAAACAGCCAGATCTACATTACCATTCCCCAAAACAACAGCTTCAGTCAATAGGGCATTAAAGGAATTCATGAAATAAAGAGCCTGTTGTGTGCAATCTGCATCTTTAGGAAGAAACCCTGCTGCTAAGAAGAAGGAGTGTTCTTTCATAATACGCAAAAAGAAAAGATTTAAGCCTAATGACTGACGAATAAAGGCATTTGTTGGTAATATTCCATTCGTAGTTTCTGAATGAAATAACATTATCTGATTACCTCCTTTTCCCATTATTTAGTACATGTTATTCTAGGATTGTACAAAGGGTTATGCTTGTATCAAAAAAGTTTTTAAAACTTGATGGTGATACAGTAACAGTCATCAAAGATCTCAAAATCAAAGGAAGTAAAAACTCCATCAAGATGGGTACAAAAGAAGTCATAATTAAAGACCTGCCTTTCCTTTAAGTTTAGGAAAAACAGGTCTTTTCTATTTTTGACTGCCTAATCCACCCCACCGAGAGGACCTTGACTAGCCAAGGAGCGACTTCAAGTCCGAAGGACTTCATTTGACTCCAGAGAAGCTTATCATACAGAAGAGAGCACGAAAGTGTCCGGTGGACATTTTCGCCGAGGCGGAATCCACAGATAACAAAAACCCGTCGAGGATAGAGCTGCGGAAGCCTTGTCCGCTAGCCCTGGAACGCCAGAGCGAACGGATGTATAATATCTACTTTTAATTCTCAAATCTCGAAACAATATCATTCAAAGCATCGGCCATTTCGGCAAGTGACTCACTGGAGGCAGAGACCTCCTCCATGGCTGCCGATTGTTCTTGGGTAGCCGAAGAAATCTGGATAACCTCTTCATTGATCAAGCCACTTACTTTATTGATTTCTGCCATCATAGATTCAACTTCCTTAGTTGCATTAAAAGAAAATTGAATTTGCTCAACAGTCTGATTGATATTATCTGACATCTCTTGGATTAAGAGAGCAATTCCCTTAAAAGTATCTCCTGCTTTATTAACTACTTCTGAACCAGTACTAACTTCTTCAATACCAGTATCCATTGCTAAAATAGCATTTTCCGCTTCTGTTTGAATTGTACGAGTCAGTTCGGAGATTTCTTCAGTGGCAATTCGGGATTCCTCAGCTAACTTGCGAACCTCCTCAGCTACTACGGCAAAGCCTCTACCAGCTTCTCCTGCTCGGGCAGCTTCAATACTGGCATTTAGAGAAAGAAGGTTGGTTTGAGTAGCGATTGCACCAATAGTATCTACAATATTAGATATTTGAATGGAACTTTCTCCTAGAGTTTTTACAACTTGAGCAGACTTCCGGACAGTTTCTTCAATCCGTTCCATCTGGTCAACAGTTCTCTGAATACTGACCTCCCCATCTTGAGCAGAAGAGGCTACTTCTTCGGATTTAAGAGCTAATTGATTGGAGCTATCTAGCATTGCATTCATAATATTGGAAACTTCATTAACTGCATCTGTGGCACTATGAACAAGGTTTTCCTGTTGGGAAGTACCATTAACAACTTCCCCAATCGAACGAACAACTTGCTCTGATGTCTGAGCTGTTTGATCAAGGCTTTGGCTCATTTGCTCCGCTGTCAAAGCTACATTTGTTGCTGAATCTTGAGTAGTTGAAACTATTTCATTTAAATTTTCCACCATTATATTAAGAGATTTGCCTAGTTCACCGATACTATCGGAGCCATCATCTTGAAGAAGATTTACATTAAGTTTTCCTTCAGAGACCGCTTTGGCCATTTGGGACATTGGATCAATTCGTTTTCTAATATTTCGATTGACCAAAAATGCTGATACAAAAGCAGCAGCCAAAACTAGAACATACCCTAGTATGGTAAAGAACATTTTATATCTTTTGGCATTGAGCAATTCATTTTCATATTGGAGGATTTTTTCTTCAATATCTACGACATAGTTTCCTGTACCAATAGCCCATCCCCATGGCTCAAATCCTGCTGAGTAGGAACGTTTTGGCAGGGGAGCTTGTGAGGGATCTACATCAATGGGCCGAGGATAATAATACTCAGAATAACCCCCTTCGGGTTTTTGAGCATTTTCAATAAAAGTTCTGACAAAGTAATTTCCCAGGGCATCCTGACTATCTATTCGGTATGTTCCTGCAGGAATACCGCCCGTACCTGAAGAAATAAAATAGCCATCATATGTATCTGCCCAGAAGATTCCACTTCCATCATCTCCATAGCGACCTGAGGCAATGACTTGGGAGGCTATTTCTTTGGCTTCTTCTTCACTTATAAGCCCTTCTTGGGATTGATTATAAAAATGTTCAATTTGATGGATAATAGTTTGAACTTCTTTTTTTATCGAATCATCATAAACATCGAACATTTCTTGGCGGTATGACTCTACTAATTCTTGAGAGTGTTTACTTTCGATCAGAATCTGATTGAATAACATAGTCAAACTTACAACCGCCATAAGGAATATAGAAAATACAATAGCACCATTGAACTTTATTCTTGAAACCAATCTCATATAATTACAATTCCACTCCTTCGATAACTTAAAATCTTTATTATACTTATGATATACTAAGTAACTCGGTAAAAGCTATAGTATAAATAATATTTATCTAATATTTATCTTAAATGGACAAACATAATAGAATTTATAGTGGTAGAATTTTTATGGACAATGTCAGAAAAACCTAGCAAAAATAGAGGAAATCAACCATTATATCTTGAAAAAATACTGTCATAACTTTGTTACCGAATATATATGAATAGGAGAACATATATGAAGAAGATAAAAGTTTTAGCTATAGTGGGCTCTTTACGGGAAGGTTCCTATAACAAACAATTAGCCCTTGCAGCTAAGGAAATCATCGGTGATCGGGCAGACTTTGAAATTGTGGACTATAGTGATGTGCCCTTATTTAATGAAGATATCGAATTTCCTGCTCCTGAACCGGTACAGCGCCTTCGCAACAAAGTGCTAGAGGCGGATGGTATTTGGTTTTTTACCCCAGAATACAATCACTTTTTCCCGGGAGTTTTGAAAAATCTAATTGACTGGCTATCTCGCACTTCTAAAGGAGTGCCCCAGGTATTTGCTCGTAAGTGTGCAGCTATTAGTGGAATTACTCCTGGAATGTCTGGAACAGGAATTGCACAGGATCATCTAGTTACTTTACTTAGCTTTTTGAATATGCGGATAATGAATTTCCCCCGTTTAACTATTCCTAACGCCTTACAGCAAGTAAAGGATGGCAAGCTAGAACTTACTGATAGTAAACCCTATTTAGAAAAACAAGTTGAGGCTTTCTTAAAATTTGTCCAAAAAGAACTAGATTGCCAGTAAGAGAATAAAATGCCAGTAAAAGATTATCAAAAACACAATAAAGACCAGCAATAAATATCGAAAAGAAGTTTGAGTGAGTATAGCTTTTGCCTATACTAGAAAGGAGATGTTCATGGGTCGAGCAGGACGATCGGGAGGAGGTTTCAAGGGAGGGGGAAGCTTCGGCGGAGGCTTTGGAGGTCGCTCCGGTGGTAGCCGTGGTTTTGGAGGAAGAACTTCTAGTTCCATAGGGAGGAACCGTGGCAGTACTCCTAGTGGAGGTATTGGTAATAGTGGAATTCTTGGGGGAACCTCAGGAAGAAATAATAGCAGGTCAACCTCCAGAAATAGCAGCAGAGCCCCTCGACAATACATACCTGTTCCTTATCCCTCTAGGGGGAGAACTTACTCCCCTTACCCTTCAGGTAGATCCCGTAATAATGGAGGTTGGGGAGGAGGTCCTCATCCTTCACCAAATGGAGGAGGTTACACCCCTCAAAAGGAAGGAAAAAGTCCCAAAAACCCCAAAGAAAGTTTTCGAACAGCCCTTTTCTTTATTATCCCGGCAATGATAATCTCCATCTTAATCTTGATTTTCAACCCCGGTGGTAAACAAGAAGCCCCAATTCCTTTAGAAAGCGGGGCTGTGATCAAAACCAATTATTATACAGATGAATTGGGCTGTATTCATAATTCCAGTGTCTTGGAAGAAGGTATGGAACATTTTTATGAACGGACAGGTGTTCAGCCATATCTTTATCTCACAGATAATGTGAACGGACAATATTCTTTTACCCCTACCGAAGTGAAAACTTTTTTAGAACATAAATATAACGAACTCTTCCAGGATGAAGCTCATCTACTCTTGCTTTTTACTGAACATGAGGGAATATAT
>JAAZLD010000248.1 GCA_012799495.1 Desulfitobacterium sp.
AGCCTGTCGAGAGACTACCATGCCTCGGCTCATTGTCAAGGGTCACTTACTACAGCTTTAACCCAAATAATGGTATTTATCAAAGTGGCTAACTTAAACTTGAAATTCTCGTTGATCATAATTATAACATATTATATAATTAGACTAAAGTTGGGTTATGTTAGTTTGGGTTGGTTCTACAACAGTTTAATTGGGGAATGTGGGGTGTTTTTATGATTAGTGAACTAGATGAAGCTAAGATAAACGAACTTTAATCAATAAGAAGGAAGCTATAGCATCATCTTTTATTATAGATTTGGCCTAAAATGACTTAAGAAGGGACCCTTCTAATAAAGTGCTAAATTAAGTAGAAGATAATACTTAGGAGGAAAAGGATGAAGAAATTACTTAGAATTATTACTTTTGTCACTTTATGTTTTGCCCTTACTTTAACAGGCTGTGGTAACGAGAATCCATCCCAGAAAGATAACTCTGGAACTACCTCAAACTCTGGGGAGTTAATTGTTTCTGCTGCCGCAAGTCTTAAGGAATCCATGGATGATATCAAGGAGAAATACTCGGAGATCAACCCTGGTATTAAGCTTACATTTAATTTTGGGGGTTCAGGTACTCTCCAACAGCAGATTGAACAAGGTGCACCAGCAGATCTCTTTATCTCTGCAGGGAAACCCCAAATGGATGCTTTAATAGAAAAGGATTTAATGGTTAAGGATAGTGTTACTTCTCTTCTTGTCAATGAATTAGTTCTTGTGGTAGGAAAAGACAACACTGAAATTCAAACCATAGATGATTTGACTAGTGTGAATGTGGTTCAGATCGGTATTGGAACTCCAGAATCTGTTCCAGCAGGTAGATATGCTCAAGAAGCCCTTACTTATCTTGAACTTTGGGAGGAACTTCAGCCAAAGTATGTCATGGCTAAGGATGTAAACCAAGTATTAAACTACGTAGAGACTGGCAATACAGAAGCTGGTATAGTATACAAATCAGATGCCCAGAACTCAGATAAAGCAAAAATCGTCACAACTTTTCCCGCAGAAAGTCATGCACCAATTATTTACCCAGCAGGAATCGTAGCAGCCACCCAAAACCAACAAGCTGCTGAAGAATTTCTGGAATTTTTACAAGGATCAGAAGCCCAAGAAATCTTTGCCCAATACGGCTTTAGAAGTGTTGAGTAGCTTATATTACGAATGATTTGAGGAATTATTATGGACTTTGATTTTTCACCAATAATCTTATCTGTCAAAGTTGCAACTGCAGCAGTACTTATTGTAGTTATTCTTGCCATTCCTATCGCTACTCTTATGGCCAAAAGAAGGTTTCCAGGTAAAGCTGTTGTAGAATCTATCCTAACCTTACCTTTGGTTCTACCTCCTTCAGTAGTAGGATTTATTCTCCTTTATCTTTTTGGAAAAAATGGTCCTATTGGCAAAGCTCTAGGAGAATTATTCGGTGTGACCGTTGTTTTTAGTATCTGGGGTGCCGTCATTGCTGCAGCAGTAGTATCCTTTCCTATGATGTATCAATCTGTTAAAGCTGCTATTGAAAGCGTGGATCCCCAGGTAGAAAGAGCTGCCCGGACTCTGGGAGCAGGGGAACTACGGGTCTTTTTTACCATCACCATTCCTCTAGCTTGGAATGGTGTCATTGCAGGTTTTGTTCTAGCTTTTGCCCGTTCTCTTGGAGAATTTGGAGCCACCTTAATGTTAGCAGGTAATATTCCAGGGAGAACTTCTACTATGCCATTAGCTATTTATTTTGCCAGTGAAAGTGGTAACACTCGAGAGGCTTGGATACTAGTGGCTATTATGGTACTCTTTAGTTTCTTAGTGATCTTTGGTCTTAATCATTGGAACAAAGGTAATGGCAAGAATTCCGAGGGGAGAATAGCTAATGGTTAAAGTAAAAATTAAGAGAATACTTCCTTCCTTTACCTTGGAAGTAGATTTTCAAGTTGCTAATGAAATCTTAGTTCTTGTGGGACCCTCAGGAGCGGGAAAATCAACTATCCTCCAATGTATAGCAGGATTACAAACACCTGAAGAAGGGGAGATTCGTGTTAAAGATAAGATTCTTTATTCCTCTATCTCAAAGATTAATCTTCCAGTTCGGAAGAGACGTATTGGGTACGTCTTTCAAGATTATGCTCTTTTCCCTCATATGACTGTGGAAAAAAACGTTCTTTATGGCCAACCAAAAGAAAGCAAATCAGAGAAAGCTTTAAGTTTAGAAGAAATATTAGAAATGCTCAAAATCAGTCATCTAGCCAAAAGATACCCAAGGGAAATCTCTGGCGGAGAAAAACAGCGGACCGCCTTAGCCCGGGCTCTCATGACGGAACCAGAGCTTATGCTCCTAGATGAACCCCTTTCCGCCCTGGATCCTGATACAAGAGGCTTACTCCAGCAAGAATTATTTAAACTCCAAAAACACTGGGGAATCCCCTTTATCATGGTCACCCACGATATGCAAGAGGCACAGCTCCTTGGGAATCAAATATTACGCATAGAAAATGGCGTCTTCGTAAGTGTAGCCACGGGGACAGGTTAGCTGGCTCACTCTCAAATCTGAGCCATGGGGACAGGTTAGGTGGTTCACTTTTTCATCAAAGGGTGAGATTATTTGACCTACCTTTTTTATTTGCATCATACCGTACGTTCGCAATACTTCCCACCTTTAAAAATATTACAAGCTTTCTCCATGTAGCGTGCCGTTTGACCTGTCCCCGTGGCACAGTCCCCGTGGCACATGTATCCCCTTGGCACACATGTAGCGTGCCATTTGACCTGTCCCCGTGGCGCACCCGTGGCACGCGTGTCCCCGTGGCACGCTCCATCCCTGGCCCACTACTACCAAAGCCTTTGCTGCAGAATAATGCAGTAAGGGCTTTTTTTATTCCAATCAATCACCCATCTCCTTCGAGTTCAATATAATATTACAGATAGTGAAAGAAGGGGGGAGGTAAGTGAAAAAGATAGTCCAGATTCAAAACCTAGGGATGAAGTATCAATCCCTGAACGGGGAAATCAACGCCCTAACCAAAATAAATCTAGATATACATGAAGGTGAATTCGTCAGCATAGTGGGTCCCAGTGGATGTGGCAAATCCACTTTACTATCTATTATCAGTGGACTTATTAAACCTACTGAAGGTAGGGTTCTAGTGGATGGAGAGACTGTGTCCGGAACTTCTCGCAAAATTGGCTATATGCTTCAAAAAGACCATCTCTTTGAGTGGCGAACCATTCAGGGCAATATTCGACTAGGACTAGAAATCCAAAAAAACATTACCCCCGATACTAAAGCTTATATGGAACATCTTTTACAAACTTATGGATTATTTGAGTTTCGCCATAAGTATCCTAGCCAGCTTTCCGGTGGAATGCGGCAGAGAGCGGCTTTAATACGTACCCTTGTCACCAACCCACAAATATTACTCTTAGATGAGGCCTTTTCAGCTTTGGATTATCAAACTCGCTTAGCAGTTAATGAAGATATATATTCCATTATCAAAAAAGAAAACAAAACCGCCATTATGGTTACCCACGATATTGCAGAAAGCATCAGCATGGCTGACCGGGTTGTAGTTTTAAGTCGCCGCCCTGGTACTATCAAAGAAATTTATTCAATTGAAATAGACATTGAAGAACGGACTCCCTTATCCTCCCGGGAAGCACCTGAATTCCAATTCTATTTTCAAGAGATATGGAAGGAGCTGGATGTCCATGTCTAACACTAAGCTTGAACTTACCCCTGGCCCAGCAACTTCACCAGAGCACGAGGCCTTTCTTCGTAGTGTGCGGATGGAAAAGATTAAAGTCCGGGTAACTCAGATCCTTATCCTCGTTATAGCTTTTGGCTTATGGGAAATCTGTGCCCAACTTAGGATCGTAGACCCTTTTATTACTAGTCAACCAAGTCGAGTTATTCAAACTATCTTTACCCTCCACCAAGAAGGCGTTCTCTTCCACCATATTGCCGTAACTTGTGTGGAAACTATTATAGGTTTTCTTTTAGGAACCATCCTTGGGACCATTATTGCCGTTTTCCTTTGGTGGTCAGAATTCATCTCCAAAGTTGCGGAACCTTACCTAGTTATCCTTAATAGTCTTCCCAAAATTGCCCTCGGTCCTATTTTTATCGTTTGGATCGGGGCCGGACCGGCAGCTATTATCGTCATGACCCTAGCTATTTCCCTAATTGTCACTATCCTCGAAGTCCTCAATGGCTTTATCGCCATCGACAAGGAAAAAATCAAACTAGTTCATATCTTTGGCGGCAGTAAAACTCAAGTTTTGAGAAAAGTCCTCTTACCAGCATCTTTTCCCACTATCGTTAATGCCCTAAAAATCAATGTAGGATTGTCCTGGGTAGGTGTCATTGTTGGGGAATTCTTGGTCTCCAAAGCAGGCCTAGGCTATCTTATCGTCTATGGTGGGCAAGTATTTAGATTAGATTTGGTTATGACTAGTGTATTTATCCTGGGCATTGCGGCAGCAGTAATGTATCAGGGGGTGGTACTATTTGAAAAGATAGTAGTTAAAAACCCCAAGTAACCCAAGGTCATGTTAAGGAGTATCAGAGTTACGGAACATCAAAGGAGGAGAGTTCCATGAAAAGTTCCATCCGTTTTTTAGGGGTGGCTTTAATAATAATAGCTTTAGTACTTACCGGATGTAGCGGTTCAAATGGGAAGAAGGAATCCCTAACTAAGATTCGCTTATCCGAGGTAACCCACTCTATCTTTTATGCACCCCAATATGTGGCCCTTACCCAAGGCTTATTCGAAGAAGAAGGGTTAGAAATTGAACTATACAATGGAGCAGGAGCAGATAAAGTGATGACTGCAGTGCTCACAGATCAGGTGGAGATCGGTTTCGCCGGTCCAGAGGCAGCCATCTATGTTTATAATGAAGGAAAAGAAGATAATGCCATAGTTTTTGCCCAACTAACCAATGGAGATGGGACCTTCCTTATGGGAAGAGATCCAGAACCTAATTTCCAATGGAGTGATGTCAAAGGGAAATCCATCATCGGCGGCCGCAAAGGTGGTATGCCGGAAATTATTCTCCAGTATGTTTTGCGTAACCATGGGGTAGAGCCAGGAGTGGATGTCCACATTGATACCACCATGCAATTTGCCGCCATGCCAGGGGCCTTTCTAGGAGGCCAAGGGGATTATGTGATCCTCTTTGAACCTACAGCCTCGGAAATGGAAAGGGAAGGTAAAGGTTATGTTTTAGCTTCCTTAGGAGAAGCTAGCGGAGAGATCCCTTATACGGCTTATTTTGCTAAAAAAAGCTACATGGAAAAACATCCCAATATCATTCAAAAATTTACCAACGCCATCTATAAAGGGCAACTATGGGTAGACTCCCACAGTCCAGAGGAAATTGCCCAAGCCCTGAAACCACACTTCCCCGAGGCTGATGATGAAATTCTGGTTACAGTAGCAAAACGCTATAAAGAACAAAATAGCTGGAAAAAAGACCCTATACTATTAGAAGATGATTTTAAGGCTCTGCAAAAAGCGTTACAAGATGCAGGAGAATTAAGTCAGGCAGTCCCCTACGATCAAATAGTGACAAAGGTCTTTGGAGAAGAGGCTATAACCAAGGTAAAATAGCCTAAGGGAAAAGGATATAGTCAAAATAAATTGCCTAGCTAAAGCTAAAAATAAATAGCCTAAAGCTAGAATCCTAAAGCTAGTAAGGAAAAGCTTATTTGCTAAAAATTCCATTAAACCTATTGAACCCACTAAAATTTTATGTTAAGATGATTTAAACCGATGATGGGGAAGTAAAACCGAAAAACCAGCCTACTAGAGAGCCAGGGATGGTGGAAGCCTGGCAGGAGATGGAGCGGGTAAATGGACCCCTGAGGGCGAGGCGAAAAGAAATGAGTAGCCAAGACGCAGAGCCAGCGTTAACGGGCTAAGGGTGTGATGGCACCCTGCAAGAGTGAACTTATGGTTGTGCCAAATTGTTAAGCTAAAATATTTGGTTTTACCATAGGTTAATTAAGGTGGTACCGCAGGTATAGGCCTGCCCTTAAGATATTTAAGGGCAGGCTTTTTTGCATATTTAAGAAGCTTCACTCCTAGGTACACCCCTCTCAATTGCCTGGCCAGCATTGAGAAATTGCAGGGAAGACCCTCAACTTTTATAAAAATCGAATTTTTTTATTAAAGAGTAGGAGGAATCTTCAAATGAAAAAGAAATTAGCGGGTATTTTAAGTTTTGTCTTAGTTCTATCCTTATTAGTCACAGGCTGTACTTCTAATGGTTCCAAGGAAGATGATGACGGCACAGTAACTATCGGTATTATGCAAATTGTGGAACACCCTTCCCTGAATATGATTCGGGAAGCCATTATTGAGGAACTGGATGCTCAAGGATATAAAGACGGAGAAAATATTAAGATTGAGTAT
>JAAZLD010000249.1 GCA_012799495.1 Desulfitobacterium sp.
ATTAACTAAAATTGCTTCATTGTTTAATGTGCAAAATCCACGGTTACCTAAGACTGTAGCCCCAGAATGATGTCCTGGTGGACGAACTAAAGCGAAGCCATTATGGATTTCTCCTTTCATAAGAGCATCCCCTAAAACAATAGAGCTTCCTGCTGCAATTAAATGAGCATCTAAATCATGAGTCTCAGGAGAAGGAAATATTCCCTGGGTTCTTAAAACATCTTTTAATTCCGCCAGACCAGGCGAATATTGTTTTATTTGGGGGAGATCCATTACTCCTTCTTCAAATAACTGTTCTTGGGTATAGAGAAGTCGCTCTTCCCGTTCTGGATGCGTATGACCTAAAGACCAGTCAAAGGCTGGAAAGAATAATAATCCTGTCTTTTTCATATCTCTAGCCTCCCTACTACACCTGGAGGAACAACCATAGCCCCCTTGATAATTTGACCTACAGTTTCATATCCCATTACAACAGGGAAATAGTCAAATGGCTGAATCTTAATATTGGATTCTTCAAGCTCTATACCTACTCCTTTAGCTAGTTCTTTACCTATCTCTAGAAGAAAGCCTTCAACTTCTTTATGAGGCCGTTTGGCACCACGCCATTCTCCTTGGTATCCGAATTCTTCAACATGATAAGTCCGCATATGTGTATCTAAATGGAGAGTGCAAGAAAAGGTAGGCCGTGCCAGAGCCGTTCCAATAGCATTTGCTACATCTCCGTGTTCTGTATAACATACAGGAAGATGAATGTTTTTCTCCAGAGACTGAGCTATCCCCTGGGCACTTCCTCCACTTACCCATAGACAAAAATCTTTGGAACTATGGGGATGGAGAACTTCCCAGACCTTATAAGCTGGTTCCTCTTGCCATTCTTTATGCAATTCTTCAAAGGTATTGGCTATTGCAGTAGCGAAGCGGTCTAGAATCTTTTCAGCTAATTTCTGTAGCTCACCAGGATTAACTTTATCATTTGTTAAAAGGGTAGCTAAACCTTCCTCAGCCCGTGAATAATCACCATGCTCAGTGCGTTTTAAATACCGCATTGCGTCGGTAGGCGTTGGATATTCTCCACCTAAACAATAGGCTGGTCCTTTTCGATAAGGAGCTATAGTAAATCCATCAGGATCTTCAGATGAGGGATAAATAGCGGAGTCCCCTCCAATAGCAATGGAGCGAGTAGCTAAAGTTCGGATCTGAGTTAAATATGGGCCTATTTTTGCTCCATGGGCACTAAGAAGAGGTTCCCCAGAAAGGATCATACCTATATCTGTAGTTGTCCCCCCAATATCCACTACCACTATTGAACGATTGGGTTCTGATTGAGCTAAAGCACCAATAATACTAGCAGCAGGTCCAGAGTTAATGGATTCCACTGGTCGGAGTTGATCGATTGGGATAATTCCCCCATCGGCTTTAAGAACAGAGATTTTCGCCTTTGAGCCGTTTTTAGAGACAGCTTCTTGTAAATGAGCGGAAAATTGAGAATAGATTTTTCGACTAGCTGTATTCAAGTAAGTAGTAAGACTACGGCGATAAAAATTAGCCTGCCCCCACTCGTGACCCTGGGCTATTTCCAAATGGGGGTAACGTTTTACTAAGAAGTCAGCTAATTTTTCCTCTAAAATTTTATTTCTATGGGAGAATTTACTAACAATAGCAACTTGAGATATAGAGTCAAAATCCACTTGATTGCAGATTCGACGCCATTCTAGCTCATCAAAAGGAGTGACTTTTCGCCCCCGATAATCGATTTCTCCTTGAAGTTTATGAAAAGATACAGGCCAGGGTAAAGCATTAAGACTCATCCCAGAGCCGGGAAAAAGTAATAGTTCTACATGAGGTAGTTTGTTTTCTAAGATAGCATTAGTAACCAAAGTAGTACTTACCGTAATCTGTTCCACATCATAATTATAAATTCCGAGATTATCTAAGGCCTGAAGGAGTGTTTCTAGGAGGTTATCCTGTTGGGTGGGAACTTTTGTTTTGTTAACTAGCTGATTATCTTGGATCAACACTCCATCAGTAAAGGTTCCTCCTACATCAATACCAACTTGGTATACCATAGTTACCCCTCCTATTTCTATCTTTATTTGGATCTAATCCGTTCTTGTAGATCAAAGAGATAGTCTAGAGCTTGACGGGGTGTGATATCCTCTAAGGAAAGTTCAGAAACTTCCTGCAATAAGGGATCTAAAGGTTGGACATCAAAAAGAGCTAATTGAATTGGATTTTTATCTAAAAGACTATCTCTTCTATTTTCTTGGGATGCGGATTCTAATTCATGAAGAATGATTTTCGCCCTTTGTAATAATGGGTTAGGCAACCCTGCAAGCTTCGCTACCTGAATACCATAACTCCGATCTGCCCTTCCAGGGATGATCTTATGGAGAAAAATTATTTCTTCCCCATATTCTCTTACTCCCACATGTAGGTTCACAATTCCTTCATGAATCTCCTCCAAATCTGTAAGTTCATGATAATGAGTAGCAAAAAGTGTTTTTGGTTTAATCTCCTGTGTTACTAGATATTCCGTCACAGCCCAGGCTATACTTAAACCATCATAAGTAGCTGTACCTCTTCCTACTTCGTCTAAAATAACCAAGCTTTTATCTGTTACATAACGTAAAATATGAGCAACTTCATACATTTCCACCATAAATGTACTTTGACCAGAGGCTAAGTCATCGGAAGCTCCCACTCTTGTGAAGATACGATCGGCTATAGGTATGTGGGCTTTTTGTGCCGGGACAAAACTCCCTATTTGAGCCATAAGATTAATAATGGCTACTTGCCGCATATAAGTAGATTTTCCAGCCATATTGGGTCCTGTAATCAATGCTAGGTGCTTTTCGGGAGTTAAGAAGGTGTCATTAGGAACAAAAGTTCCGGGAAGCATAGCCTCTACTACCGGGTGGCGCCCTTCAATAATATGCAAAGAACCTTCAATGCTTATTTCAGGACGAGTGTAATGATTACAGACTGCTGCCTCTGCAAGACTCGCATAGACATCTAGCTCAGCTAATGCCTGAGCTGCTTTAAGAATTTTTGGAGTATACTCCCGTACCATTTCCCGAATTTCTAGGAAAAGTTGATACTCTAACTGGACAATTTTATCTTCTGCTCCCAAGATCTTTTGCTCATATTCCTTAAGTTCGGGTGTAATAAAACGCTCTGCATTTGTTAATGTCTGCTTACGGATATATTCTTCAGGTACCAGATGGGAATTAGCATGTGTTACTTCTATATAGTAACCAAAGACTTTATTATAACCCACTTTTAAAGAACGAATCCCTGTTCTTTCTCGTTCCTGGCTTTCTAGCTGAGCAACCCAGGCCTTTCCCCCAGAGGAAACACTCCGCAATTCATCGATTTCTTGAGAATATCCCTCCTTGATAAGGTTTCCTTCTCGAAGGGAGGTAGGTGCATCGGGGTTAACGGCTTTTTCCAAGGTTTCTGCTAGATTATCTAACCCATCTAAAGCTAGGAGAAAATTCTGAAACATCTCCTCCCTCGCAAGACATACCCTTATCTGAGGTAATACACTTAAAGTTTGGGTTAAGGATAATAAATCACGGGCGTTTGCTGTACCATAGGAAACTTTACTCATGAGACGTTCCAAGTCGAAGACCTTTTGAAAGAGAGTCATGAGATCTCCTCTAAGAAAACTATCTTCCACTAAAGCTTCCACAAAGTTCAGACGCCTTTCGATATCCTTCTTTTTTAGCAATGGTTGTTCAATCCACCGACGAAGAAGTCTCCCTCCAAATGCTGTTTTCGTATAATCTAAGACAGCTAAGAGAGTACCCTTCTTCTCCTTGCCTCGCAAAGATTCCGTCAGCTCTAAATTACGCCTTGTCCAGGGATCGAGAAGCATCCATTGTTCAGGGCGGTAAGTCTTGATCTGCAATATATGAGAAGGCTCAATGCCAGGTGAAGTATCTAAAATATAATGCCAAAGTCCATTAGCAGCTTTAGTAGCTACAGGAAATTCGCGAAAAACTTCCTCTTGTTCCTCGAAACGTTCACGAAGTGAAGAAGTTTTGAATGTTTTGCTTTCTCTTTGAGTAAGGTAGAAGTTTTCCCAGTGTTTAGACCTAGCTAAATCTGGGGGTAATAGCAATTCAGCAGGGCGAATACGGGATAATTCTGTAATCAATATATCTAAAGAATCTG
>JAAZLD010000250.1 GCA_012799495.1 Desulfitobacterium sp.
AGCCCCAGCTATCATTGGTCAATTTGGAGAAAATGTGACCATGGGACAACTCCGTGGAGCTCTGAAACATCTCGGCTTCTATGGAATGATTGAGGTAGCCCTTTTTGCAGATGTACTAAGCTTAAAAGAAGCTTTGGAATTTGACAAGCATGTGCAAACAGATAGGGATTTCGTCCTAACCAGCTGCTGCTGCCCAATTTGGGTGGGAATGATTAAGAGGGTATATGATACATTGGTTCCTCATATTTCTCCCTCTGTATCCCCAATGGTGGCCTGTGGGAGGGGAATTAAGCGCTTACATCCCGACGCTAAAACGGTCTTTATCGGTCCTTGTATCGCAAAAAAGGCAGAAGCTAAGGAAGCAGATATTCGAGATGCTGTAGATGCAGTTCTGACTTTCGAGGAGTTAAAACAGATTTTCGAAGCCACAGGTGTTGACCCATCTGAGATGGAGGATATCCCTAGTGAACATTCCTCTACAAGTGGCCGTATCTATGCCCGTACTGGTGGAGTTTCCAAATCCATCTCCGATACTTTAAATCGTCTTCGGCCAGATAAACCGGTAAAGATCCAAGCTATGCAAGCCAATGGTATTAAAGAGTGCAAAGCTTTTCTTAAGGATATCTTAAATAACGAGATTAAGGCCAACTTTTATGAGGGCATGGGCTGTCTTGGTGGCTGTGTTGGTGGTCCAAAAGCTATATTGGATGTGGATAAGGGTACGGAGTTTGTCAACAAGTATGGAGCAGAAGCAGAAGCTTTTACCCCTGCAGATAACCTTCATGTCTTAGAGCTCCTTAAACAATTGGGAATCGATAATGTAGAGGAACTCTTAGGTGGAGAGTCCGCTGCTATTTTTCAACGGGAATTCTAGTAAAGGGAATTCTTTTTATCTGGAGGTAGACAATGAATCAAAAAGAGATTAATCCTGAAGTACAATATTCAGGAAAAAATAAAAAAATGTCCCTACTCCTGTTTAGCGGGGAATATGATAAGGCTCTCGCCGCATTAATCCTAGCGAATACTGGACGGGAGATGGGAATGGATGTAAATATGTTTTTTGCTTTCTGGGGTCTAACATTAGTTAGGGATCCAGAAAAAATGGTCACTGAAGATAAATCTCTCTATGAGCAGATGTTTGGTTTAGTCACTCCCCAAGGCCCAGAAGATTTACCTTTATCACGGATGAATATGGCTGGCTTGGGTAAAGCCATGCTCAAAGAAATGATGGAAGATGATCATACTCCTACTTTAACGGATTTTCTTAATGGTGCCAGGAAAAAGGGTGTAGTTTTTTGTGGTTGTAAATTATCTATAGATGTAATGGGGTTTAAAGAAGAGGAATTACTCCCAGAGGTTAAAATCATCAGTGCTAAAGAATATCTTCAGGATGCCTTAGAATCCCAAATTCAGCTTTTCATCTAAGTTTCACCTTTTATTTCTCACATCACTTGGACAGTATGAATAATCTATATCATCCCCATTATTTGGTAATATCCATTTACTGAAAGGCGGTGTGAGTATGGTTGATATTAAAATCGAAGAACTTCCTCTTTCCACAGTTATAGCTGCCGGTACCTTTGTTCTTTTGGCCTTGAGAATTTTACAGGGCTATCTTAAGGTTTTATTTGGTTCATAAGTTCTTATAGTTTAAGAATATTAAAATCTCAATCTTATAATTTCTAAGAAAAAGGGAGTCCAACGCTAAATTTGTTGGACTCCCTTTTTCTCAATAAAGGCTTAAGAGTATGAAATATATTATGAACTATATTAAAAAAAGCTTTAAAGTATGTACTCACATATGTTAAAAGGACCCCCACGTCTGGGGGTCCCCTGCGCAAGTCCAGAAGATAAAGCGACCACATATTTTATGGTCTTTGACTGCTTTATTTTCCTGACTCTTACAAAAAAGTACCATGGGTCATCCTTAAAGTCAATGATTTCAGCAAATATAGACAGGAAAAAGTGCAGATTTGTCGGTGAAAAATCCACAATTGGTAAGAAAATGCAAGGACGGGAAGCCTATGAAAGCTTAATATTGACTTGATTTTGGAGTTCAGATAAAATTATTTTCGACAAATAAGCCGATGTGGCTCAGGGGTAGAGCAGCTGATTCGTAATCAGCAGGTCGTCGGTTCGAATCCGACCATCGGCTCCATCTGAAACGTAGACGTCGCAAGAGATTGCTGTGTTTTTGTTTTTCAAGGATAAGGAGATAGAAAGTCTATTTGTAAGAAAATGCAACAACTTATTTTTACAATGTGATAAAAAGTTGTTTGATACTTCTAAGCAAAAGAGGATTATCGAAGTTGTGTCAGAGATTAAGAAAAATGCAATAAAGATAGTTGGCTGAGAGAAAGCATAATCCCCTGTCCTGAAAATATAGAGGACAGGGGATTTTTGTTTCCAATCACAAAAACATGTGAGTGAAACAACAGTATTTTCTCGAAAAATGCGGTATTATATAAGAACCTCCAAGTTAC
>JAAZLD010000251.1 GCA_012799495.1 Desulfitobacterium sp.
AAATAACTAGGTTTTATGATTTTTCCAACCTAATGATTGCCTAAGCAGTCACTTCCTAGTCAATGGATGCTAGGTATCCCTGTGAATCTTCTTCAGCCTATAATCTAAAAAGACTCCCCATACAATTTACCTTTTCTAAAACTTCATCCTTATTTTATGATAGTTAACTTCCCAATGAGAGGTAGTTCTTTTGCTTTCCCACCAAATCCATTGATTAAACCCATAATTCCAAGTATCAAAATACCTACTCCGTAGATTGGCATAAGGACCCAACCAATTACAGGAATAAAACCTAGTACCACGTTTCCTGCAATAGCTGCAATCAAAAGTATTAGTGCCTGGTTTTCATGAAATTTTGCATATCGTGATTTGGGACAGACAATTAGCGGTAGAAAGAACAGTAGATATGCAAGCCCTGCCATGGTTTTGCTTTTTTCCATCCTGTGTTTCCTTACTAGAAAATATCGTTTTATTTTTATGTTTTTCTCTCGTTTTTGATTTTAAGAGCTTTTCTTTGATACTGTCCATCAACCCCAAGCAGATCACCTCCCAAAATATGCTTATGGGTGATACTTATAATATAGCTTCAAAAAAATAGAAGGTCACTTCACTAATTCACATGATATATGAAAAAACTCCCTCTCATTAGAATTAATGGAAGGAGTTAAAGTTTGATAATATACTATTCTTTATATTTTTGTAACAACAAGAACAGTTCAGTACGACTATTTATATTTAACTTCCGATATATAGATGTACAGTAAGTATTAATGGTAAAATAGGCTTTGGACTGCATACCTGAAATCTGTCAAAGGGTATATCCATCAAGAAGCAGTTTACATAACTCATTATAATAAAAAGAAGTACTCCTTCTCCATTTGTAAAAGAAATTATAGATGCTGCTCTAGAAACTCATGCACCTTAGATAGATGGCAATGACATGATAAAACCATTCTTTAAAGTGGTTTTCATCATAAGCTACAATACTAACAAACTAAAATTATAAACACAATATCATTTCATATTGAGTAATAAAATTCTTAAAAACCAATTTAATTAAAAAGTCTTGCATTGATTTCATTTGACCATCTATATTAAGAATACTAATATTTTGAGATTCGGTATTCTTTACTAAGTCAGATATTAAACTTGTTGCAATCCCTCTACACCTAACATTTGTATCTACAGCTATTTGTGGTATATCTCCAGTTTTTTTATCAATAATACCATAGCCAACAATAGTATCATTAAAACGTACAATTGAATATATAAAAGAATTTGAAACAGCATTAACTGAATCAATAGAGTTTTGCCATGATGGATTAAGGTCCCAAAATTAAACTAGTTGATTTAAATCAATTTTATTGGCCAGTTCAACTTTATGATTGTTTATAAATTTATATTGATTTTTATTTACTGGAAACACTCTAACTCTCTTTAAATTTCAAAGTTTTGCCTTTTATAAAGATTCACAGCAGATTCATTAGACTTTATCACTTCTAATACATATTTTTTTCCTTAATTAAAACCTTGATATCTGAAAGTGTATTATTAAGTACTCCTTGTCTTCTATATTGTCTTACGACACCTGTTCCAAGGTCATATACTGCCAGCTTTCCATTCAAAATTCTACATCCATTCATAACAAATCCAATCAATGTTTCATTTACAAATGCTCCTATAGACATTTCTGGAACATAACCCCTTCTTAGGAGCATTTGTTCAAACTTCCATATTGGCATTTCTATCTTGACTTGATAATCAGAAAATGCATCTATAAATGCTTTATGAATAATTTCTATGCTAGTATTATCTAAAGTTTTATAGTTAAACATTAT
>JAAZLD010000252.1 GCA_012799495.1 Desulfitobacterium sp.
CATTGGCTGTGTTCTTGTTGTTTAGTTTTCAAAGACCAATTAAGGTATCAAGTTTCTTGTTTGTCGCCTCTCGCGACGGAATTTCATCTTACCATGTTTAGTTCTTTTCGTCAAATGGTAATTTTTGCTTTCCATCTCTTTTTCTAAGTTCTAATGAGCTATATTATGAAAACTAGAGATGGTTTTTAACTCCACCTTTTTTGGCGGCAACAGTTATAGATAATAACAGAGCTAAATTAGAAAGTCAATAGTATTTTTATAAAGAAAAAAATATAAAGAGAATATAATAATGTACATAAAAAACTGCGGCGACTCCGAAGAGCCACCACAGCTTCACATTCTTTATATATCAATCACTCTGTAAAAATATCAATCTCATCTCTAGATATGCTTGCCACCAATCAAGGAGTTCTCCTTAGATTAGAACTATACCAACTAATCATTAAAACTATACTAGTCTTAATAGATAGTAGTTCCTCTTACCACGACGGATTACAATATATTTATCTTCTATCTTATCTAATTGAGAAATTGTCAATGCTGTATCTGTTTGGCGCTCTCCGTTAATATAGATAGCTCCACTGCCCATTGATTCCCGAGCTTGCCTCCTAGAGCTGGCAGCTCCAACCTCTATTAGAGCATCTACTAAGGTCATTTCCCTATCAGCAATTTCAGCAGAAGGGACATCTCTAAAACCTTCATCGATTTCAGCGCCAGTTAGAGTAGCGATGCCACCAGTGAAAAGAGCATGAGTTATCCGCTCTGCCCGTTCACGAGCCTCTACTCCATGGACCAATTCTGTTACTTCTTTAGCCAACATCCGCTGGGCAGTGCGTTTTTCCGGTTGAGTTTCTACTTCTTTAGCAAGTTCATTGATTTCCTCTATAGGTAGGAAGGTGAAATACTTCAGGTATTTAATCACATCACGGTCATCTGTATTAATCCAAAATTGATAGAATTGATAAGGTGAAGTCTTTTCAGGATCTAGCCAGACCGCTCCTCCCTCAGTCTTACCGAATTTTGTACCATCGCTCTTAGTGACTAGCGGTATAGTCAAACCATGGACTTGCTTTTCCTCTCCTACAGACATGCGGCGGATTAAATCGCTTCCTGCAGTAATATTTCCCCATTGGTCACTACCGCCAATTTGCATTTCACAATTATATAGTTCATTTAATTTAAGGAAGTCATAGGATTGTAAAATCTGATAGCTAAATTCTGAAAAGGAAATACCTCGTTCCATTCTGGATTCTACTGACTCCTTAGCTAGCATAGCCCCTAGTGAAAAATGCTTACCGATGTCACGTAAAAACTCAATCACCTTAAGGGAACCTAGCCATTCATAGTTATTGACTAGAAGGGCAGAGTTTTCTACACCTTCGAAATCTAAAAAAGGACTTAGCTGCTCTTTAATCCGTTCAGCCCACTCTTGGACAACTTCCACCGGGTTTAAAGTTCTTTCACTTGTTTTACCACTAGGGTCCCCGATTAAGCCTGTCCCGCCACCGACCAAAGCAATGGGGCGATGCCCCGCTAGTTGGAAACGACGCAACATTAATACAGGCAATAAATGTCCAATATGTAAACTATCTGCAGTAGGATCAAATCCACAGTACAAAGTAATAGGTGATTCTAAGCGCTTATATAATTCTTCTTCACCTGTGGTCTGATATATTAAACCTCTATCTTTTAGATCATCTAAAATATGCATATAAATCCCTCCTAATTCTTAATATTATACTGTTTTGGAAAAATGATATCAACTCTTACCATTATCACAACTTCTCTTCACTTCTCAAAAGTTCCGTTGGTTAGCAAAATATGATATAATCCTCCTGTGAGAAAGTACACTAAAAGTGTACTTTTAATCTTTAAGAGAGGAAAGCTCAAAGTCTCAACTAAAATTATTCAAGGGAGAAAAATTTAATATGCTTGTAAAAAGCCCATAATTTTAAGTGCAATTGTTTTAAGGAAAAAGTTACAAATGTTTTTTTATAATTGAGCATTACAATATTGAACTGTCTACTATTAATGTATCCAAACCTAAATAATTATATCAAAATTCTCTTTAATCAGGAGGTACAGAAAATGGCAACCCCCCCAAAAAAGACGCCCAATAAGGGGAAGCGCAGGAAAAAGCGCGTTTCCAAATGGCGAGTCCTTTTATTAACATTGGGTACCGTTTTTATTTTAACTTGTGTTGGCTTATTAGGTTATTCACTATATGCAATTTCCGGCACACCCGATTGGCATCCGGACGTTCTCGTTACTCAAGAACAAACATCCTTTGTTTATGACATGAATAATGAAGTTGTCGCTGAACTTCACGCCACAGAGAACCGTCAGATGGTTTCCTCTGAAGAAATTCCTCAATTAGTAAAGGATACTTTCATTGCCGTTGAAGACAAGCGATTTCATGATCATTTCGGAGTAGACCCCATTCGTATTGTAGGCTCTTTGATTGCAGACCTAAAAAGTCAATCTTGGAAAGAAGGAGCCAGTACTATTACCATGCAACTGGCTAACAATGCCTTCATCGAAAATCCCCGAGAAAAAACTTTAGAGAGAAAAATTCAGCAGGCTTATCTAGCACTTCAATTAGAAAGGGAATATACAAAAGAAGAGATCTTAACCTTTTATCTCAATCGCATTTTCTTTGGTCAATCTTCTTTTGGTATTCAAGCTGCTGCAAAAACCTACTTTGGTAAGGAAGTCTCAGAACTAGAACCTGTGGAAGTAGCATTATTGGCTGGCTTACCACAGGCTCCAAGTGCCTATAACCCTTATGTAAAGCCCGACAACGCCAAAAAACGCCGCAATACAGTGCTAATGGTAATGCGAGATGCGGACTTAATCACTGCTGAAGAATATGAAGAATATAAAGAAGCTCCTTTTGATTATGTAGAAAGTGTTAAGGCTAACAAAGTAGAAGCGGAAGAAACTACTAATAATCTGACTCCATATGATCACCCCTATTTTGTAGACCATGTTATTGAAGAATTGATCAATGTTCATGGAATATCAGAGGAGGAAATCTACACAGGAGGATTGCGCATTTATACTACTCTAGATCCTAAGATCCAAAGTGCTGCGGAAAAAGAGTTTGCTAACCCCGATAACTTTCCCAAAAGTGTAGACGAGCAATTAGTCCAGGGAGCTATAACTATATTAGAACCTTCCACTGGTTCTATTCGTGCTTTAGTTGGTGGCCGTGAATATACAACAGTCCGAGGTTTAAACCGTGCTACTCAGTCTAATCGCCAAACAGGTTCTATTGTCAAACCATTGGTAGTATTTGCACCAGCCTTAGAAAAAGGTGGTTATTATCCAGGAACCGTTTTGGATGATATGCCAGTGAAATATGTCGGTGCAAATGGTCAAGTTTGGGCACCCACTAACTATGATACAAGTTATAGAGGCTGGCATGGACTAATCACTATGCGCTTTGCTGTCCAAAACTCTGTCAATGTCTATGCTGTTAAACTTATGAACTTAGTAGGAATTGATTATTGTTTTGACTTTGCCAAAAATAATTTAGGTCTTCCCCTTTCCGAAGAAAGAGATAAAGTTTTAAGCCTGGCCTTAGGAACCAATGAAGCCTCAACTTTAGATATGGCTGCAGCCTACGGTGTCTTTGCTAATAATGGAGTACGTGTCACCACTCATGCTGTAGAAAGAGTCCTAGATTATACTGGTAAAGAAATAGTTACCCCTAATATTATCTCTGATAGGGTTATGCAGGAAACTTCTGCCTA
The DNA here is from genome assembly GCA_012799495.1 of Desulfitobacterium sp. Taxonomy (GTDB): domain Bacteria; phylum Bacillota; class Desulfitobacteriia; order Desulfitobacteriales; family Desulfitobacteriaceae; genus Desulfitobacterium. Next base: position 3,756 of record JAAZLD010000252.1, read on the forward strand.
TCTCATGAACAGTATGTTACGCACAGTAGTAACCAACGGAACTGGTACTCGTGCCCAATTTGGGAACTGGGCAGTAGCCGGTAAAACAGGAACTACCTCTTTAGACCCAGATAAATACGGAGGTCGACCAGGTAATGCCGATGCTTGGTTTGCCGGTTATACCCCTAACTATGTTGGGATAGTATGGATGGGTTATGATAAAGACGAAGATCTAAATCATTATCTTCGCCAAGTATATGGTGGAGGATTCCCCGCCCAAATCTGGAAAAATGTTATGAGAGTTGCTCATGAAGATCTCCCAGTTCAATCTGAATTCCAACGACCAGCTGGAATCGTAAGTGGGCCTATCGATACTAAATCTGGTCTCCAGCCCAGCAGTCTCACACCGAAAGAGTTCATCCGCAACGAAATAGCTGCTAGAGGAGACTTCCCTACTCGAGTCAGTGATATTTGGATAGAAGCGGAAATTGACGCTGATCGTCCCGAATATCTTGCTGGAACAGGAACTGTCAATAAAGAAACTAAAGTTTTCCTTAATATAACCGATCGAGATCCTAGTATCACTTGGCCTCAAGACGAGATTCCATACAAAATGCCTGAAGAGGCCTATAACGAAACACCACCACCTAATGAAAAAACCTCCCCTCCTGCTGGGGATGCTAATATTCCCACACCTACCTTAGGGGCACTATCCTATGATGCTTCAACAGGTGTAGCTACAATACCTGTAGCTTATCCAGAAGGTAGTGAGAATTTAACCCTTATGTTGTATATTAAATTCCCAAATTATGATTTCATTCAACCTTATACTCCAGAGGCCCAACCAGGGATCTCAGATCTCATCGAGCTCCCCTTGAGCCTTGATGGCGAACCACCGCCACCTGGAAAGTATTCCATCTGGGCCGTAATGTATGATCCAGAACAAGATATTACGGGACCTCCTTCAGCAATGGTCACCCTTACTCTTGAGGAATAACTAATCATCCAAATCGTAAAAATTATAAATCATACTATACCTCCCTTCGTAAGGGAGGTATTTTTGTATAAATAAAAAGGAGCAGGCACCATCCCTATGCTTGCTCCTTTTAAAATATTATGTTCTGTTTAAAATAATTATGTTCTTAGTAGGTTACTTCTTTCTAATAGCTAAAATATAAATAACACCAAGAACAACTACAACCCCTCCGATAACAATAACAGGGCTCATTGATTGATGTTCTTCTGGCTCATCAGTAGGCTCATCCCCAACGGGCTCTTGATCGCCTGGATCCGGTGTTGTTGCCGGAGTTTCGCCAGCAGGCTCATCAGCAGGCGGTTCTTGATCTGGATAATTATCATGACACTCGCTGCAAGCATGCCCATAATCAGGATAAGCATTCATACTAGTAGTATTAACAAAGAATAGGCCAAAAGACAAACAAACAAATAATGTGAGAAGCACTAATAGTCGACTCTTCTTACCCATATTCTTTCACCCCCCGCTAGTATAATAGCATCTATTACTTGCACGAACAAGTGCATATTTATTTGTTCATAAAATTTTCAGAAAAAAGTCCTTTTCCGACAAAGTTTCCCAAAAAACTACATCACTTGCTTCTGATAAAAACGATATTTCTATTACCGAAGCAGGAGGAA
>JAAZLD010000253.1 GCA_012799495.1 Desulfitobacterium sp.
ATGAAAGAAACAAATGTTATCAAAACAAGATACGAACATCAGACTATTCTCGGAAAAAAAGGATTAGTTGCTTTCATAATCCTCATGAACATGTTCATTCCTTTATCCATGGATTTATACCTACCTGCTTTACCTTCTATGAATGCCTATTTTCAAAGTGGTGCAGCAATTACCAACCTAACACTAAGCTTATTCTTCTTGTTTTATGCAGTAGGTATTTTACTTTGGGGACCATTTAGTGATAAATACGGTCGCAAACCGATCATTCTCTTAGGTAGCTTTATCTATATAGCTAGCAGTATCGGTTGTGCTTTGGCCACAGATATTTACGCCTTGATAATCTTCCGTTCTATTCAAGGTATCGGTGCCGGGGGTATTACCTCAGCTTCTATGGCCATTATCAAGGATTGTTTTGTAGGTAAGGATAGGGAGACCATCCTAGCCATTACTCAATCAATCGCTGGTCTTGCTCCCATGTTAGCTCCTGTAGTAGGAGCCTGGCTCCTCCTCTTTACAGATTGGCGTGGGTCTTTCTGGGTCTTGACTGCCATAAGTATTATGAATCTGATTCTAGCTTTTCTCTACAAAGAAACTTTGATTGAAGAAGAACGTTATAAAGGAACCTTTTTGGGCTCTTTAAGTAGACTTCTAGTAGTGGCCAAGAACAAAAGTTTTATGATACCGGCTTTGATATTTTCCTTTGGTTCCATTCACTTTATGGGGTATATTGCTGTATCTTCCTATATTTATATAGATTTTTTTGGATTAAGTGAACAAGCCTATAGCTACTTTTTTGCTGCCAATGCTTTAATTTCTATTATTGGGCCAGCTGCTTATATCCGCTTTTTCCTGAACTTTAACAAAAAGCGTTTGGCAATACTGGGCTTTGGTATATCAGCCTTAAGCGGTATTTTCATTATGACATTCGGTCAACTATCCCCATTCTTATTTTTACTGGGTATTGCCGCTATGTCTTTCGTAGGGGCTATGTTGCGACCTTTCAGCACCAATATTCTAATGGAGCAACATCAGGGGGATGCTGGATCCTTGTCAGCTATCCTCAATACTACTTTCACTCTCTTCGGTAGTATTGGTATGGCAGTCGCTTCTTTATCCTGGGGCAATGTTGTCCTAGGGTTAGGTGGAATTATGACCATTGGCTCTGTAATTTCCATCATAGCCTGGCTAATTTTCCTTAAATCTGATATTCCCTGTGCAGGTGTAAAATAGTTCCTTTTATTGTTTTTACCATAGGGAAAGAGGATAAAGTATTGGACCATAAATAGGAGTGTAATAATATAACAACTTATATAAGAGATAAAGAAGGTGTTAGTTCTACCAACACCTTCTTGTATACTCTACTGTTTCATTAGTTTTTTGTATTTATATTTATCTCTTACGATATGATTTAGCTCATGAATCTGCTTATGGCAGAATCTTCTTTATTTCCCTTTCCAAAGTTCGGGCACTGACAGGACCTCGATAGCCCTGACTGATATATCCTTCAGAATCCACAAATATTGTTGTGGGAATGGAAGAGATGCCATAGATGAGGCCTGCTTGGTTGTCTTTATCTAGATAAATAGGGAAGCTATAGCCCTCTTTTTTGATAAATTCTTGGCCCGATGTTTCCGTCTCTCGCTTTCCATCTACAAGATCCACCATAAGAAAAGCGACTTTGTCTTTGTGAGTTTGATAAGCAGCATCAAAATGAGGCATTTCCTGACGACAGGGTGGACACCAAGAAGCCCAGAAGTTAATTACCACCGGTTTACCATGAAAATCAGATAGTTTGTAGACTGTGCCATCTGTACCATAGAACTGAAAGTCGGGAGCGGCCGTTTTTTTAGGTTTATTTGAATCATCCTGATCATTATTATTTCCAGTGTTACCCTGGTCACTAATTTGCTCCTCCGGCGAAATATTAGGTGAGTTGGGAGATGATTGAGTTTCTGATTTTGTTACTTGGCCATCTGGTTCAGGGCTATATTTCTCTGCAAGAGCTGAATAAGCTGCATAGGCCAGGGCCAGGAAAAGTAGAAAGACTCCCAGGCCAAACAGTATTTTTGCTTTTTGATTCATAGTAATACCTTCCTTTTTAGGATTTTGTAATCTAGCTATCTAAATTCTACATCAACAACTAACTAAATAAGGATAAGAAATATCCCAAAAATCCTGTAGCAATTAAAATACCTACTAGGACTAAGAGTGCTCCAGAAAGGAGATTGATTATCCGGTAGTGTTTCTTTATAAAGTCAAAAGTAGACTTTAGGCGGTGGATTAAAAGAGCACTG
>JAAZLD010000254.1 GCA_012799495.1 Desulfitobacterium sp.
AGTTCCTTCATTATTTGCGCACTCTCATATTGGCTACTGGTCCAGTGGCGTAATTCATGAGCTTTGAAGGCATTTTCCACAATTAGTTGGAGATCACGTGGTAAGGAGTTCCAAGCATCTTTGTTAACTACAACGGTGGTTACGAAGTGAACATTCCAGAAGTCAGGATAAATTGCATAGTCGGAAATATCTACAAGACCTAAGCTTTCATTGTATTTAAGGTGACCAAATTCCGCTGATTCCACTGCACCTTGGGACATGGCAGTAAATACTTCTTCAAGGGGCATGGAAATACCGGCCACACCATATTCACCAATCAAACGGGGGTCAGAAGTTCTCATTTTGGTTCCAGCCATATCGGAGAGGCTCTTAAAGGGTTTTTTGGACATCATGACTTCACTACCCCAGATTTCTAAACCAACTAGTTGGAGATTTATCTTATCGAATGCTTTTTGAGCTAGATCCCAACCACCATGCTCATACATCCAAGTCCATTTATCCAAGGCATCCATGGTCATACTTCCTGTACTTAAAGGAAGTAAGGAATATTCAATACCTTTAGCATAGATGGGCCAGCTGGAGTGCATTTGGAACACTCCGTCTCCACAGGCCTGGAAAGCTTCCATACTGCTGGCGAAGGTGCCATTAGGAACCACTTCGATTTTCAAGCGACCATTGGACATAAGATAAATTTCTTCAGCAGTCTTTTGATGGAGCTCGAAGTCTTTCTGACCAGTGGTGTGAATAACCTGCATCTTCCAGTTATAGTCTGGTGTATCCACCATTTGCCCTGGAACACCACCTGAAGCAGATGAGGTTTGGACTTTAGCACATCCCGTAAGTAAGAGGCCAGCAATAACTGTGATGCCTAACGCCTTTTTCAGTACCTTCTTCATTTTAATCCTCCTCGAAAATGTAAATTTAATTTGGTTTAATTTAGATTTACCCTTTTTTACTCACTGTCCGATGCAAACATCTCATCGGTTAGTGCTACACCCTTAACCACAATAAAATCTTCATCCCAAGGTCCAAAAATAAGCTTCTGTAGATAATCTAAAGAACCCGTCATCTCTTCATATTGAAGATTGAAAAAATCTGCGAATCCTTTTACATAATCTACAGCCTCCCGATCATCTCCTTCGGAGGTTTTGATATAGACTGTGCGAACATAGTTTGCCAATTGAGACCTGATAGTCCATTCAGCTGTCTCCTCATCGTACTTTTCCACAGTTCGTTTATACTCTTTTAGAGGATCTTCACCAACCTCCGTCCAGCCCTTAGTAAAGTAGTAAGTACCAGGATAGAGCTTGAACTGTTCAAAATACTTTGCTCGCTCACCTAGGCTTAAGCCTATACAGTCGTCAATTCGGGGAATAACCATTGTTTGATGAGGTTGTCCTCTCAGGCCAATAACTGCTCTACTGCATAGGCCATAACCCAAAATGATTAGATCATGGTGTTGGTTTTCATGGATTATTTTTTGAATTTCTTCTGTGAGCATCTTGGGAGTTCTATGTAATCCCTGCTCCAGATAGATTGCCTCGTAAGGCAACTCTCCCAGCATTTCAATTTGCTCTTTAAGTACCTTACAGGCTATAAGTAACCCTTTGGGGGTTGGTTGCAAAACAGAACCTCCTCTCTTAAAAATTTTGTCTAACATGCGGCTTTTTGACACCTAAAACTAATGCAACTTTTATGCCAATTCTAAATTGTCTGATTATTAAGGCTTCAGCTTTCCCTTTGATTCTAGTTTGAATCACTATTATATGGAGAAAGCCCTTCTTAACCCTCAAACCCCTTTAACTATAAGATAATCAGCAGTGATTCTCTAAGTAATCACTTAGATTCCAGTACTAATCACTTTTTATCTTTGGATTAGGTTCGATGCCATACTTTTGCATCTTTTTCACTAAAGAAGATTGACTAATTCCCAGAAGCTTAGCAGCTCGGCGGGTGCTATTGGTCATTTGGTATGCTTCTGTAATCATTCTTTTTTCTTCATATTCCAAATACTCTTTCAACAAAGTTGGCTTTTTCCCCCTTTGACTGAGATTGCCTAAAGTATGTTGGTCGATATTTTCTTCGTCAATACAGTCTGTCCGGCTAGTTACAATCAGCCTCTCAATGAGATTCTCTAACTCCCGGACATTGCCAGGCCAATCATATTCCAGTAAAAGGCCCATAACCTCGGGATGAATCCATTTTTGAAGACCGTATTTTTGGTTGAAATTATTGAGAAACTCTGTCACCAAAGGTAAAATATCATCTTTTCGTTCTCTTAAAGGGGGAATGTAAATGGGAACTACTTTTAAACGATAATAAAGGTCTTCCCGGAATTCCTTTTCCCTGACCATTTCTTCTAGATCCCGATTGGTAGCGGAGACAATCCGGACATCTAACTGAATCGGCTTTTTCCCTCCGATACGGTAAACTTCCCGATCTTGAATAGCCCTTAAAACCTTAACCTGTAAATCCAGGGGGAGTTCCCCTACTTCATCTAAAAATAAGGTACCCCCATTGGCCAGTTCGAAAAGACCTGGCTTCCCCTCTTTTAGGGCCCCTGTAA
>JAAZLD010000255.1 GCA_012799495.1 Desulfitobacterium sp.
AAAGCCTGTTGATGTAGAAAAGGTAGCATTGGCTGAATCCTATCATCGAATATGTGCAGAAGAGGTGGAATCCGCCATAGATATGCCTCCTTTTAACCGTTCTCCCTTGGATGGTTATGCTTATATAGCAAAGGATAGTGATAATGCTCCTTTAGACTTGCAAGTAGTTTGTGAAATCCCTGCTGGAACTTACTGGGATGGAGAGCTTAAGGATGGAGAATGTGCCAGGATTTTTACTGGTGCACCAATCCCTGCCGGGGCTAATTGTGTTGTTCGGCAAGAGGATACAGAAAGAATGGGGGAAAAGGTGCGGATCAATGTGCCTGTTGCACCTAACTCTAATGTGGTATATGCAGGGGAAGAAACCAAAAAAGGGGAAGTAGTTTTGACTCCTGGCGAGGTTCTTTCACCGGCAGTTGTAGGGATGTTAGCTTCCCTAGGTGTGGAAGAAGTAAAGGTTTATCGGCAACCAAAAGTAGGGGTCCTAGCCACAGGTTCAGAATTGATGGATGTGGGAACTCCTTTAACTCCTGGTAAGATTTATAACTCCAATTCTTACACTCTGAAAGGTTTGCTTTTAGAGGCTGGTTGTGAGGTTAAAGTAGCTCCACTAGTTGATGATAGTTTGCCTGCAACTATTGAGGCCATTAAAAAGTTGGAAGATGCGGATATGATCATTACCACAGGTGGGGCATCTGTTGGAGAATATGATCTTATCCGGGATGCATTAACAGGAGTTGGCTGTGAACTACTGTTCTGGAAGGTAAACTTCAAGCCTGGTACTCCTGTAGCCTTAGGGTATAAAGATGATCGCTTATATTTTTCCTTATCTGGCAACCCGGCTGCGGCTGTAGTTAATTATGAACTTTTAGTTAGGCCTGCCCTAAGAAAATTAAGAGGATGTAGTAGTATCCCAGAATCTTTCCCTGTTAATATGGATGGTGCCTTTGGTAAGTCTAGTAAACAGAGAAGGTTCTTGCGGGCCAAAGCAGTTTTCCGGGATGGGGAGATTTGGGCGGATCCTAGTGGAGCCCAACAATCTGGTGTACTTCGCTCCATGAAGGGAAGTAATTTGCTCATAGATATTCCTGGTGGATATGGCCCTGTTCAAAAGGGAGAGAGACTACAAGGACGCTGGATTTCTTCCTGGGAGGAGGAATAGTATGAGCATACCAGTAGTTTCCATAGTAGGGCAGCGCTCTAACTCTGGTAAAACAACCTTGCTAGTAAAGCTGATTACGGAAGCCAAAAGACGAGGCTGGCGAGTTGCAGCTGTGAAGCACGATGTCCATGGCTTTGAAATGGACAAGCCTGGCAAGGATACTTGGAAATTTGCCCAAGCAGGGGCTGATATAGTGGCTATATCTTCAAAAGAAAAAATGGCCATGATCGAAAAAGTCCGTGAAGAACGGACTTTAGATGAAGTAATCCAACGAATTACAGATGTGGATCTAATCTTTACAGAAGGTTATAAACATGCTAATCGTCCGCGGATCGAAGTCTTCCGCTCAGAAGTCCATGAGGAACTCATGTCCAAACCAGAGCAGCTAATTGCCATTGCAAGTGATAAAGAGTTCAATATCGGGGTCCCCTGCTTCGACCTAAACGATGCCAAAGGGATCTGCGACTTCATCGCCGAAAAATACAACATTAAGTGAGCCAAGTGAGCCACGGGGACAGGTCATTTGGCACGGGTGTGCCAGGGGGACAGGTCATTTGGCACGCTTGTACCTTTGTGATAGATTAGGTAAATCCTATACCTGCAGATGTTCTGCCACATGGTTAGGTAAGCGGCATATGAACATGGATATGAACATGGATATGAACATGAACAAGAACAAGAACAAGAACATGAACATGAATATGAATATGAATATGAATATGAATATGAATATGAATATGAACTGAATATGAGTTGAATGTGAAAAAAAGGAGGGAATTACCCTCCTTTTTGTGTGCCTACGGGTTGCCTTAAGGGTAGGCTTTTTTCTTTCGGGAGTAACTAATCATACACATCCGCGCCCCTCCCCGCGTACGGGCTAACTTTCGAGCGAAATTTTTGTTCTCGTAGTTGAATCCTCCAAAAAATCCCCTCGGACTTGAATTCGTTCCTTTGCTAATCACTATCCCGTTACCCTGAGCATTATGTTTTAACTAGCGTATTCGCTCCAAAAGTCGGGTAGCATAGGGCAGCAGCGGCAGGGCTAAGAATGAGGAAAGGACATTAAATAGCAAATGAGCGTTGGCTACTTGCAGACTCACATTATCGCTGACTCTTTCTAACAAAAAGGCCATTGGGGTGAGAAAGGGTAGGAAAATGATGGCACCGAAAAAGTTGAGAAGCACATGGAAGATGGCTACCCTTTGAGCAGCACGGTTGGTGGCTACAGAGGCTAAGAGGGCGGTAAAACAGGTGCCAATATTAGCTCCGAAAACAAAAGCTATGGCCGTAGGGAGAGTAATCCAACCATCGGAGGCTAGAACCATTACAACCCCTGTAGTAGCAGCTGAGGAGTGGAGAATAGCAGAAAGTACCGTTCCCACGACAATCCCTTTTAAGTGGTTGTCCCCTAAATCGTGGAGTACTTCTTGAATCCATTCTAGGTCAGCTAAGGGGGCCATTCCTGCTTCAAGTAGCCCTAAGGCTAAGAAAAGCATTCCTAATCCTAAGAAGGAAAGGGCTAGATAACGCCAGTGTCGCGGTAAAAAAAGGTAACCTAATGCTCCAAATAATAATGCATAGGGAATCAGAGGCTCTAAGGGTAGAGCCAGGAGCTGGGTAGTAACTGTTGTGCCAATATTACTTCCCAAAATGAGCCCCAAGGCATTTTGAAAAGAAATTAAGCCAGCATCCACAAAAGATACGGTCATAACCGTGAGAGCGGTGCTAGATTGAAGCATCGCAGTTGCTAAGGTTCCACTCCAAAGGCCTCGCCAAGGGGTGGCTGTCATTTGGTAAAGGAGATTTCGGAAGGTGTCTCCAGCAAAGGTTTCTAGTCCATGGCGAAGAATGTGCATGCCATAGAGAAGAAAGAACAATCCCATTGTAATAGCAAGGAGAATGGTCAAGGATAGATTCTCCTTTCTTTTTCTTCCTTGTGGAAAATATATGTTTTGATTTCTTTTATAGAACAGGCGCAACTACCACTTAAAAAGCGTAGATTATCCAAGAGGTGATACTATGCAAATTCGTCAAGGGACTGTTCAGGATTGGCCTTTTATGTATGAGCTGGCGAAAGAGGTTATCCCCATTAATATTTCACCATGGCGGAAGCAACCATCAGAAGTCACTATGGAATATCGCTTAAAAATATTGAAAAACTTTTGGGCTTGGATTCGTCAATCCAACTCTAAAGTTTTTATAGCCGAGATGGAGGAGAAAAAGCCCGTTGGATTTTGTGTATTATATCCCAAAGCTGTAGAAGAATTAACTGGATTACCTCAGGCCTGGATTATGGATGTTACTGTAGCAGCAGATTACCGAAACCAAGGAGTAGGAAGAGACTTAATGGAGGCAGCAGAAGGGTATTGTCGGGAACAGGATATTCCTTATATTGGCTTGGCTGTAAGCACACATAATCTTCAAGCTTTGAAACTCTACCAAGACTTAGGCTATGTGGAAGAACGAAAGCTTATGGTTAAAGTTCTGAAGAAGTAAGAGTAAAATGAAACTACCAAGAAATAAGTGAATATGTAAATTCGTAAATATAAAACAAAAAGGCAGGGACTTCCCTGCACCTTTTAGGAGTATTGCCAATTACCTTAGGGATAGTTAGCTTACTCCTTTTTCTTTAGTTTTTTCCATGAGTTGTCATACCAGATTAATTTTGCAGTCAAAAAGTCCCATGGCTTAAAATTATACATAGACATTGGAATAGGATATTATTCATTTTCTTGATAGATGTCAATAGGTGTCATTTGAACTTTTGATGTTGCACTTGCAAAACCGTGCCGTTTAACCTGTCCCTATGGTACAAAAGAGTGGTATTTACTCTGTATCTGTTACACTTGCAAAACCGTGCCACGTAACCTGTCCCCGTGGCACACTTAGAGCAAAAAAAAACTTGCGACATATGGTCGCAAGATACAAAAGAGAGGAGTGGGGATAAAAATTTGGAAAACGTGAGACTGATTACATTGTTTCCTGGAATATATGGTAATATACATAGCAAGAGACTTTAATCTAGGATTTATAGCCAAATTTTAAAGGGCTTTTTGGATTATCAATGGTAAAGTCTGTGGATAATGTGAAGTGTGCCATTTGACCTGTCCCTGTGGCTCCCTGTGGCTCCACACTTGCGAAAGTGTGCCATTTGACCTGTCCCCTTGGCACACCATAAATATTTCACAGGTAAAACAAACAGAGGAGGTTGAAGATGAAGGGTCAAGCTATTAAGAAGATTGTGGAAGAATTACTGGCAAATAAGCCAGGTCATGATAATAAAGAAGGTTATTATATTATTCGAGCTCATGCTAAAAGGGAGTGGGGGATGGGCCTTAGTAATGGTCGCTTTGAGAGAGTGACTACCTCCCGGGATCAGGGGATGGGGGTCCAAGCCTTTACTGCTGAAGGGGTGTGTGGCTTTGCCTCTACAGATAATATTACCTTTGAGGATGGAAGAGAAATAATGGAGCGAGCCATGGCTTTAGCCAAGGGCAATACTCGCCTTGAAGCTAAGGCTAATCGGAAAATCTGGGAAGCTCCCTTGCTACGGGAAGATGGGAAAAAACTAAATGAACTTGATTTTGATCATTTCTCTCTTACTGAGCTTCAGGAAATGGTTCTATCTTTACATAAAGATCTAATGGAAAAATCCCCGGATATCGCTTGGCAAACAAGTTACCGGCAAGTAGAGGATTACTGGTGTATTGGCCGTTCTGATGGTACTCTAGTTTCCTACACTATTCCTCGGTCAGTCCTCATGCATCAAGGTACAGTTCGAGTAGAAAATAGGGCTAAAAGCTTTTTAGTTCATTTTAGTGGAGTAGACCCTTCCCTCCTTCTTAAAGAAAAAGAAAGTGGGGCTTTAATGAAAAAAGCCATCCAACGGGGAGAGTTTGCTCGGAAGGTCTGTACAGCACCTCAATTACCAGCGGGAAATTATCCTTTAGTAATTGACTATGGTTTGGCTAAAGGGTTAGCTCATGAGGCTTTTGGTCATGCCGTAGAAGGGGATCATATGGGGGAGTCTGTTTTAGGGGAAGAAGGTAAGCTTAAAGCAGGAATGAGGGTGGCTCCTCCCGGTGTCCATATTATCGATGGTCCTTTAGAAGGAGATTGGGCTTATCAGCCTTACTCTGCTAATGGATTAGTTCGAGAGACAGTAGAGATCGTTAAGGATGGAGTTTTACTTAATGGTTTAGGGGATATCTTTTCTGCTGAAGAAGCAGGAATGAAAGTTACTGGGGCAGGTAGGGCCGAAAGTTATGCTCATGTACCTTTACCTCGGATGACTAATATTCGCTTACTAGTGGATAAGGAACTTCCCTTGGAAGCCCAAACAGGGCTAATGGAGGAAGTGGCATCTTTACGGAAGTTGTTACTCCAGGAAGACTTATTAGCAAAAGAAGGAAAGCATTTGCTCCTTCTGGGGTATCGGGGAGGTCAGGTGAATCCCAAGACAGGGGATTTTGTCTTTCAATGCGACGGGATCGTCGATCTAGCGGATCCTAGCTTAACTATTTATCAGCCTAGTATTTTTAGCGGTAAGATTCTTTCCGCTCTCCAAGCTATTCAGGCAGGTGTGGGAGAAGGATGCTTTGATGCTATTGGTACCTGCGGTAAAAGGGGGCAAGGGGTCCCTTCTAGCGGTGGGAGCCATCGCTACCTTTTATTAGACCAAGATGAAAATGTGACTTTAGGAGGAGGGCAATAATGAAACTAGTAGCTCAATTAGAAGAATTCCTCCATGATAGGAAGGCTAATCCAGCCAGTCCTGATTTGGCTATTAGAGATTGGCGGATAGTTGTACAGGAGGCTCAGCAAATATCCCTAGGTATCAAGGAAAATTCTCCTGGTACTGTTTATACACCTCCTAGTTATCGCAAAGGGGAAAAAGCTGAGCTTTATATAATTTGGGAAGACGGTAGGCTAACTCAGGCACAGGTTCAGGCTCCTCCTCAAGGAAGTGGCAAAGAGTATTGGTTTGAACAGCTAACTGAGTGGCGTCAAGGCTCTTATGAGGATCCCTATGGGGCGGATATTCCTGAGCCAGAAGCTCTTCCTGTGGTAGCTGTGGAAGATAGGGAGATTGCCAGGATCCTCCAAGGAGAAGATGAGGTATTCTTTGAACAACTGGCTAGGCTTTTAAAAAACACTCCTGAGGGCGTGAATTTAAATGCTAGTATTCAAGGGAATTGGGGATATATACATGTTCGAAATTCTCGGGGGTTAGCTATTAGCTACCAGCAGTCCCAGTATGGAATCTCTTTTTCTTTTGATAGTTTGGTTGGGGCAGGCTTTGGCAAAAGGCGCCTTATTAAACCAGAAGAATGGGATTTCTTATGGAATCGTACTTGCTCATATTATGAGGCTCTACAGAAGGAGGGGCCTGAGGTTGGGGAGGAGACATTGATTGTGATGACTCCATCAGTGACCGGGGATTTTATGAGACAATTCCTTCACCCTAATCTAGTGGGGCAAAATATCCTGGAAGGTCGCAGTGCTTTTAAGAAAGAAGATTTTCATGGTAAAAATAAGGTTTTCCATGAGAATATCTCTTTAGTAGTAGATCCTTTACGGCCTTTTGAATTAAGTTCTTATTTAGTTACAGGGGAGGGTGTCCCTGCTCGCCAGACTGTATTGGTAGATAAGGGTACTTTGCAAAGTCCCATTTTACGGATGAAGGATGCAAAAAGATGGGGAGAGCCTCCCACTGGAGTTCCAGCAGGATCTTCAGGGATGTACCTCCAAGGAGCTCAGGAGGAGCCTTGGGAAAATGTTTTAAGGGAAATCAAAGATGGAATCTTGATTTTATCTGTCTTAGGGATGCATACTCAAAATAGTGCCTCTGGTGACTATTCCTTAAGTGCCCCCCAAAGTTTGCGGATTCTTGATGGAAAAATTATCGGAAAAAGAGATGTTAAAATCCAAGGGAATTTCTTTAAGGATCTGGCTTCGGAAAAAACTAGATTAGGCACAACTGAAATCGATTCAAAACCTTATCTGGTGATTCAAGGAGAAGTCCAAAATATGTAGGGGGTGAGTCTATGATCGATATGCATGTCCATCTAACGGGGCACCAAGATCGACCAGCTAGTGAGGAAAATATCCGGGATTATTTAGAAAGGGCCT
>JAAZLD010000256.1 GCA_012799495.1 Desulfitobacterium sp.
AAGTAAAGTCCTAAATAATAATCTACTTCCACTAATACTAGATGCTAGTATAAATATCACAATGGCTTCAGGTATTGAGAATATTAACGCCTCAAAAATAACCCTCACCTCTTCATACTAAACTTAAGTTTTTAATCCTTTTTCTAAATTCTTGATACTTACTTTTTTGTAGAAAGGCTTGGTATTCCTTTCCCTTAAAGATAATTCTAAATAAGTTTCGTGTTGATGGTTGAATAGATTCAACAAATCTGAGATTTACAAGATCGGAACGACTTGTTCTATAAAACAACCCTTTATCAAGGCGTTTTTCCACTTCTTTCAATGAGTGAAGACAAGTATAGGTGTTATCCTTCGTGTAGATAACGGATTTCTTTGACATAGCCTCCACCCAATAAATTTCATTTTGGTTTAATAAGAGTACCCCCTCTTCCATTTTCAATTCAATTTTCTTGATAGAACTTTTAAATCTCCAGCTAATACGTTCTATTGTAATTTTTAACCTTTCTACGTTCAAAGTCTTTTCAATATAATCTGAGGCATAAAGTCTAAATGCATCTTTTATATAGCTATCATCAGCAGTAATAAAAATAATATCAACAAGTTGGCAATCCCTCCGGATACGCTTAGCTACTTCAATTCCTGAAATGCCAGGCAATCCAATATCGAGGAAGAGAACATCAAACTTTAAGCCGTGAACACTATTTAGAAGCTCTTCCCCATTAGCAAATACGAAAATCCTTTCTATATCTGGAATAGTATACAAAAAGCTTACAAGCTCATTACGAAAAAGCAATTCGTCCTCAACAACTCCAATAATCATTCTTTCCCTCTCTCTTGAATCAACAATGAAGTAATAGTACCGGCAACTCATTTGGAAGTCATAATCAATACAGTTATTTATACTTTTACCTCATTATACCAGATAAATAACAAGAGTTTAAGAGCATGCAAGAAAGGGCTCGTGCTTACACACAGCCCATAATATTGTTATCTCTATATAAGTCGCTTTAAAATTTCAACAATCCTCTTATTCTGAGTATAACCTGTGGTGTTGCTATTTTTTAAGTCTCTCAGAGCTCGTTCCTCATATTCTACAATCCAATCTTTCCTGCCATCAGGATTAAAATTGATCATACTTATATTAAATCTGATAGATTGGGGGGATAAGTTTGGGTCAAATGTTAATACAGCGTGATCAAATAAAGGGATTTGTCCTGCATTGTATAGTTTAGTAGATATTTCAGCAAGCTCCCTAGCTGAAGCGTCTCTGATATTGTATTTTTTAGATAACTCACCCCAAATATTATTAGACTGATGCTCTTCATGTTTTTGAATGGATTTCTCTGGGAGTTTGAAAAGGCAACCCTCTTTTTGCCTTTTTGGAGATCCAACGTAAGTTTTTCTATATAATAATGAATTATAGCTCACATTAACTTCCACAAATTTCCCCCTTTCCGGTTTTTAAAAGAACAACTAAGTGAGTTTGATTTCATAATTCTACTTTAAACATAGATGATGCAGACAATCCTAAGTTTTGAAGATAAATTTTATCGTATTTACTATAATAAAAAGTTCTGCTTGTTTTCTTACCATCTGTCATGATTTCTTTGCAAAATATAATGGAACTTTAATTTAACAGTTATATTACAGTAGTTGTCATTATTTTTCGTTAATATATTACTTACTTTCCAATTCATCAGGTCTTTTCGGCTCATAGAACCATCCTAAGCAAGTTGGTGTTACGAGGGCAAAAGTTCCTATAAATGAGAATAATGATATTAATAATCCCTTTCCACCGTTCATATCTATCAACCCCCTTCCTAAAGTATCCTTCTGAGGGCCTTGGAAAAAGTATATCATAAGAAATTCCCCAATTGATAGAATTGGGATGAAACAGTCATTTTAAGGAATGAAACTACACCCATTGAATTAAACAATCCCTACGGCAGCATTATTTAATGCAAATCAGCTGAACAAAGAAAATAAAACTGCCCAATTATCCCAACGACAATAATTGTATAATCCACACCATTATAGTTAAACATATTCACCTTACCTCGTATATAGTTCTTATCCACCATAGAAGCTAGCAATAATTTTAGCTGTCGGTAAGAATAAAGCTTGCCCTATCATAGTACCAATTAACTTGGAAGAGATAAGTAAAATCACTAGTGCTTTCACATCCTCATAGGGCCTATCTCCCCGCATGGCTTGGTCCGTTATTACCGCGGATTTAGGGTCTATAAATAAAGTCAGGAGAATTGTAGCAAGGCCATTGATCATACCTGATGAACTAGCTGCTGCAATCCTGAATTCTTCGGCCACCAATAATGCGGAATAACTAGCTGCCAGAACCCCGACAGTGTAAATCCCTGTCACCAAGGCATTGATAATAAGGAGCCTTTTAGGAATTTCTCTATACCGTAGCCTTCCGATCATGGTTTTCTTTGGCCGGGTGGCCTTTTTTATTATCCTTTTTACATTGCTTATATGGAGAGCTTCAACTACTAATAAGGGAACTGACCCTGTAGTTTCCAGTCTCTTAACTGCAACCTCAAAGACTTTTAAAAAAGTAGGGATTAGCAAGATCCCAACTAAAGTACCTACTGTAGAAGCCAGGATTACCATGCGGATATCTTGAATAGGATCTACCTTCGCCAGAAGGCTTTCTCCAATAATCCAGCCAACTAAGGGAGCCTGAAACATATTGGCAG
>JAAZLD010000257.1 GCA_012799495.1 Desulfitobacterium sp.
CTACTACAGGTTTCTTTTGCTTTTTAGCATTTTCTAAATAAGATTGCATATTCCAATAAACAGGGGAGACTACTACAGGTTTCTTTTGCTTTTTAGCATTTTCTAAATACATAGAAGCATCTGCTACTCGCGTGGCATTAAAAATATGGATTAAATCATATTCGGATATGTCTAGCTTGGAATTTAAAGATAAATGAACTTCCACCCCCAGATTTTTTAATCCTTGAGCTGTGGCCAGGAGTTGAATAGTGTCTCCTGCTGGGTTTTTTCGATAGTCCTGTCTAGTTTGAAAGAGTATCTTCACTCTAATATCCCCTTTGTAAGGCTTTTAATAATGTTTCCGTTGAGAGGTTATAGCGCTGGGCTAATTGGTCTAAAGTCATATCTAAGAGATAATATATGCCACACCCAGATACAGGAATTCCATAACGGCGAAAAATAGGTTTAAGTTGTGGGTGTTTTTTTAGAATATCTCCATACTTCATTAAGCTATTTACGTGAACCATCTTTGCCAGAATCCTTTCTTTTCCGCAACTTGGTACTGAGTAGGAGAGTTAATTTTATGGATTACTTCCTGGAGAAGTTTAGCATTTTCTTGATTAGCTTTAAGTAGTTCCTGAAGAATTGTTAGGATTGAGTTATTATCAGATAGGCTATTTTCTGGGGAGGCTTGGGGTAAGTTCGGATTTGCGAGCAATATTTCACCGTGTTCAGATGTTTTTTCTTTCTCAGGAAGGATTAAGTGGGACACTTTTTCTAATTCTTCAAGTGCCACTTCTTCAGGTGCTTCTTCTTTAGATGTTTCTTCGTACTCAGGGATTTTCTTTTCCTCTAAAGGTAGATTTTTTTCAATAGGTACACTTTCTTCATGAGATGCACTTTCTTCTCTAGCTATAGCTTCATTTTTAACTTCTTTAAACTCAGGAATAATTAAATCAGTGGAGTTAGTAGGAACAGTGGGGTTAGGGGGTATCTCTTCTTTCTTATTAGGCAATCCTAGGTATTCAGCAAAGAGAGGGAGGGTATGGTTTTTACTTTGTCCCCAGAAGGTATAATGTTGGGCCACACCTTTTTGAGAAATGTGTAATAAAGGGAATTGCCCATGGAGTACTTCCTGGGGAATCCAGCGGGAATTTTCCTCATGAAAGAGAATGGCTTGTTTTCCCTGAGCAAAAAGATTTATTTTGCTTTGGCTTTTCATGGCACCCATTCCTACCCAAGGACCATGGAGATCTGAAGATATAGGCATTCCCAAATTCCATTTCTGTTTAAAATCCGTAACCTTATTTTGGCTAGCCTGCCTGATTTCGAAACGATCACTACTAGGTTGTCTGGCAGCCCAATAAAGAAAAGCTTGATCATTTTCAGTCATTAAAGCTGTCATATCCACTACTTGTTGGGATATATTGAGAACTTCTTGGCGTTTAGACCAAAGGAAAAAGCTACCGTTAAATATACTGGTTAATAGCACTGAACGGCTTCCCAAGAAGGTCAGCATTAAGACGTGGAGATTGAAACGAGAATCTATTAAGACTTGAAATAAGGGGCGATGAGGATGAACGATTTCCCCTAGTTGGGCAGATTTCCAAGCTTGACCATTCCAAAATAGATGGGTGATACGCCAGACGTCAGGAAGAGTTATATGGGAACTAGCGTAAAAGATATGGATTATTTTACCAAAGGGAAAAATAAAAAGTTTATCAAAACGTTGAGAAGTGGTATCAACTTTCCCTAAGGGCATAGTTTGCTGTTCTCCTGAGGGAGAGATAATGGTATAACACAGTTCGCTGGAATTTGTTATGTATGCCAAATGAATCTGTCGATTATCCCCTATAGTACCTTGGGCTAAAAGAACAGGCTCATTTACCTTAAAAAGGATTTCATTAGTGATAGTGGTTAGAGTCATGCCCTGAGAATGGTTTCCTAAAATATAAGAGACTTCCCCATCTGTTATAAGAGAAGGCTGGGTATGTGGTTGGGCAAAAGCCAAGGGGTACACCTCCTTAGAAGATAGGCCCAGGGCTGTTTTAAGACAGCCCTGGGTAATTTGTTCATGAAATCTGAGGAATAAGAAGGGATTAGCCGAGATTTACGAAGCCCGTGTTGGGAGGAGGACTGGGTAACTGAGGTGGGAAAAAATCTACCGGGAATGGTGTTAAGTTGGGGTTTAGGAAGTCGATACAAGGCTCTTCTGACGGGAATTCTTCGCAGAAAGGTGGCTCTGGACAATAGCCAAAAGCATCGATGGCTAACTGGACAAATCCTGTGATTTTGGCAACTACGAAGGCTCCCACAGAAAGAACAAGATCTTCTCCCGAGATAACTGCAGGAACTAGAAGTTCGCTGCGGGTTTCTACCCTTAAATTGAAATCGAATTCTGGACGAGTTGGAGGATAGTAGACTACGATGTCCTTGTAAATGTCTGGTAAACATCCGGGGACGGAGATCAATTTCCCTTGAGCATCGCGAACTGTAGCGGTGAAGCAGATTCGCACTGTAAACTGGGCCCTAGCGAAATTTGGACGACTAGGAATCGGGGTGATCACAATGCTATCAGGCAAGATAACCCCATTGTTAAAGACGATGTCCTCGAAAGTAAAGGGCCCTTTGCAATCAGGGATTTCAACATTTAGACTTGGAAAACATTCTCTTTGTTGGCAGCTAAAGAAGACCTTTTCCACGATTATGCATACTCTTTCTAGATAAGGATCATATGGATACACGTCGCCCATGAGTTGTTTTCCCTCCTTTTTAGTATTTTCGGGGTATTCTATTCAAAATTCCGCCTAAGTGTTACTGAAGTAGACCTGCTTAATTGATAGTTCGATAGTATGGAATGAATTACCAAGGTCCGTTTTTGCCAGGTATTGTTAAAGGCAAAGTCTTGTAACAGATCTTTGACTGGATCTAAGCAGTTATTTTCATTCTGCTGATCCTCTTCCAAGTTTTTCTCTTCTAGATCTTTTTCTTTTGCTCTTGCTTGTTTAAGAAGTTCCCTGAGTTGGGTAGAGAACTCTTTAGGTCCATTAGCTAGACTTAAAGCATTTTCTATTGGGAAGGGGGGATTCTCTTTTTCTTTTAGAGAGTTCTGGACTTTTTCCAGCTCTGGCAAATTTGTCCCTAGAATGGGGACTCCTGCTGCGGCATATTCGTAAAGTTTTATGGGATTGCATCCTTGAGTCATAGAAGTGAGTTTAAAAGGGATAAGCCCTACGGAGAATTGTTGAATATAACTAGGGAGTACTTCATAAGGTTTGTGACCTAGGTAAGTTACATTTGGGCCTTGCAGGGGGAAATTCTTCAGCATGACTAGTGCCCCAATAAAAATAAAATGTACTTGGGGATGCTGGGCAATAACCTTTTCTAAGAGCTCCCAATCTAACCAGGGAGCAATGGCCCCGGAGTAGCCTACGAGGATCTTTCCTTCAGGTAAATCTAGAGGGGGTTTGCGAGGATGGGCAAAATGAAAGAAATCTACCCCATTTGGTAGGAGAGTAACTTGGGGGTGTTCCTTTGCCAGTTGTTCATAAAGACTTTGGGCAGATGCAAAAACAAGGTGGGATTTGGCCAGCAAAGGCTTTATGTAAGGACCCCAAGATGAAAACTCCTCCTTGGCCTCGTCAGCACAATCATAAACTACCAAATCTGGACGGTAGTCCTCCACAAAAGAATAATGTTGAGGAAAATTGAGCCAAAGAATTCGGGGACGAGAATGTTCAAGAGATAAAGGGGAGATTCCCCGACATAGATAAAGGGAATCAGCAACCTTTTGTACTTGGGAGCGGGAAAAAGAGCCGGGCTCTTCATAGAAGACTGTATAACCTAAGGTGGCTAATTCTTTCATCAACTGTTGAGGCCGTTGAACCATCCAGTTCCAAGGTAGGGCACGGGGATAGATGATGGTGGGCATATTTTCACCTCTCTTTAAGGAAGTTGCTATAGCCTATGCAGGTGAATAAGAAAAAGGGATTCATGCCTATCAGGAGGTTATCTGATTGGCAATGAATCCCTTAATCTATGGTTAATTGAATGGTTAATAAGGTTTTTATAGGGTGGCAAAGATTTGCACAAAGTAGGTGCCGTGGCTACTTTGTACTACTCCGATACCTACATGGGTATATCCAGGGTTAAGGATGTTACGACGGTGTCCTTCACTACTCATAAAGGCGACCATAGCACCCTCTACAGAGGAATTGATGGCAATGTTTTCACCAGCTCCTCGAAAGGAAATTCCTGCGGAACGCAACATATCAAAGGGAGAACCATAAGTGGGTGAAGTGTGGCTAAAGTAACCATTTGTTTTCATATCATTGGCTTTTAATTGAGCAACTTCAGCTAAAGGAAGGCTAATTTGTAAAGGAGCAAGACCAGCGGCAGCTCGTTCTTTGTTTATTTCATTGACCATAGCCTGCTCCTGGGCACTTACGGTGGTGGAACCAGTTACCTCTATTGATTCTTTAGTGGGAGGAATCTTTGGTGTTTGAGGAGCGGTTGGCGAAGGAGTAGAAGGTTTTTGTGCTGAGGAAGGTTTCTGGGATTGACCTTTAATGTTTACTTTGTGATCTTTGAGAGAAACGGAATTACTATACTGAGAGTTATTATTACTGTTATGATAATTATTTTTATTGAGGGGAATATAGTTGTTGTTATTTTTAGTGCTTGCCTTTGTAGAATTATTGGTGTTTTGATTATTATCCCTTTTTAAACTGTCCCCATAACTAGTATTGTTATTAGAATTCCCGGGATTATTAGTATTTTCGTTACTAGGGTTATCAGTGATACTAGGGTTATTCGTCTTACTAGAGTTATTAGTACTAGCTTTATAGTTAGACAAAGAAACAATGGAGCCATAATCGAGACTTGAGCCATAGGTATTACTTACTTTAAGGGCTGCATTAAGAGGTGCAGCTGCAAAAGGAATAGCTAAGGCTAAAGAAATAGTTAAAATTAAATGCTTTCTTTTCATAAAATACCTCCATATACTAGTGAGAACGATTATCTTAATATACTAGTGAAAAGAATCGAAATTAGTATAGCATTCCTTAAAGTAAGTAACCAAGCTGTACATTTTTCCAATTTGGAAATTCTTAATTTGGAACTTGTCTTGATTTCCCAAAAGGTCCTAAAAAGGCTATAATAGATATGTTCAATTAGTATGGGTGTTAAGTTGACCAAGTTATGGGGTAAGTTAGAAATGTGGGCTATTCCTGGGAGGGAGGATTTTCTTTTCTGGTCCAGCGGTTACTATCCCGAAGGCGATATTTTTCCATCATCCGAGCAAAGGCATCTTCTAAATCGATATTTAGAGAGTTAGCCATAGCTATAATGATAAAGAGAATATCGGCCATTTCTAATGCTAGATCCCCTTCTGGCTCACCAGGCTTTTTGGGCTTTTCTCCATAAAGATGATTGATTTCCCGAGCTAACTCACCTACTTCTTCCGTTAAGCGGAGCATCATGGATGAGGGCTGCCAATATCCTTCTTCAAACTGGGATATCCAGTCATCTACTTGTTTTTGCCAGTCTTTAATATGCATAAGAATTCCTCCTTAAGTTATGTATAATGGGAAAAATACGAATTAATAAATTCTTAATACATCTAGGACGAAAGTCCGCTTTAAATTATTTTAATTAAAGTGTAAAATAATTCTTTGAGGCAAGCAAGAATAAGCTTTACTTTATTGAAATTGTTGAGAGGCTAGAATGGCAGAGGAGGTAGACCGTGGACTTTCTTACTCAACTTCAGTCATCCTTTGATTGGCGAACAATCATAGATATTGCGGTCGTGGCTATCGTCCTTTATCAGTTGATTATGCTGGTAAAGGGAACTCGTGCTGTTCAACTTCTGAAGGGTATTCTAGTCTTGCTTATTTTATCAAATGTGACTCAGTATTTAGAGCTGGCTACTATGACTTGGCTTTTGGATCGAGTATGGTCCATGCTTTTTATAGCTTTGCCTGTTGTTTTCCAACCAGAGTTACGCCGAGCTTTAGAGCAGATCGGTCGGGGAAAGTTTTTTGTTCGCCATGCCCAATCTGTAGGTAGTGAGGCTATGTTACAAGTTGTGGATGAATTGGTCCGTTGTACTCAGGTTTTGTCCAAAAACCGTATCGGAGCTTTAATTGCTATTGAGCGAACTACAGGATTACAGAACTTTATCGAGACAGGGCTGAAGATTGACGGGGTTGTTTCTTCAGAATTCCTGCTCAATGTCTTTATTCCTAATACTCCTCTTCATGATGGGGCTGTAATTATCCGTAACGATCGGGTAGCGGCAGCTGGTTGTTTTTTGCCTTTGTCAGAAAGTCCAACTATCCAAAAGGAGCTGGGGACCAGACATCGGGCAGCTATTGGCCTTTCCGAGGTTTCCGATTCAATTGTAGTGGTGGTATCTGAAGAAACAGGCTCTATTTCCGTAGCTCTTGATGGGGTACTTACTCGCTTTTTAGACGAAAAGAGTCT
This sequence comes from Desulfitobacterium sp., assembly GCA_012799495.1. GTDB lineage: Bacteria > Bacillota > Desulfitobacteriia > Desulfitobacteriales > Desulfitobacteriaceae > Desulfitobacterium. The sequence goes on from JAAZLD010000257.1 coordinate 6,463, forward strand.
GAAAGAACTTCTTTGTCGGGAGCTTGTTGTAGAGTCTACAAAGAGCTATGTACCTTTCTGGAGGTCATAATATGAAAGAAATGTTCCAACGCAATTTAGGATATAAAGCCGCATCCCTGGTTTTGGCCATTCTTTTTTGGCTTTGGGTGACCAGTCAAAGTCCTAGTCAAGTCTTAAACCCTAATGAGACTTTGACTCTTTCGGTTGTGGCTAAAAACCTCCCTGCTAATCATGTAGTCATGACAAAACTACCTTCAGTAAGGGTAAAATTAGAAGGGTATAACCCCAGTGTGAATGTTAACGAACTTTACGCCTATGTTGATCTGGCAGATAGTATTCCCGGTGAGCATGAATATGAAGTAAAAATGAGTCCTATCCCCAATATTACCATCAAGGATATATCACCTAGTGTTATAGAAGTGGATATTGATACATTAGAAGAAAGTATTTTCCCAGTTTCTTTAGAGTTAACTGGGGAACCAGCTGAAGGGAGTCAGTTAGGTAAGCCTATTATCAGACCCGAGTCTGTTAATGTTCGGGGACCTAGTAGATTACTGAGTCAAATTGATAAAGTATTAGTAGAGTTAAATATTGCTCGGGCTAGTCAGACAGTGCAAATGTTCTTACCTGTGGTTTTTCGAGATGAGGATGATCTGCCCATTTATGGTCCAGATCCTAGTATGGAGATGATTACTGCTAGTCCTAGCAGTGTAGAGATTATTGTTCCTATTGTAGCCAAGGGCATGGAAAGCAAAAGAATTCCCTTAAGTGCATCTACTGTAGGGAACCCTGCAGAAGGTATGGAAGTTCGCTCCATAACAGTACTGCCTGATGGAGCGGAGGTCTATGGTAGTGAAGAAGACTTAGCTAAGGTAGAAGTAGTTAGTATAGGCTCGGTAGATATAGGTGGTATATCTAAGACAACTACCTTTGAAGTATCATCAGATAGAGTATCTTTACCTAGAGGTTTGACTTTTGCATCTCGCATGAGTTTCTCTGTCTTAGTAGAAGTCGGACCAACTATCCAGGAAAAGACTCTATATAATGTGCCTATAACCTTGAGAAATATTGATCCGGATCTAGAACTTAAAGATCCCTTGCCTGGTATTAGTGTAACCATTAAAGGATACCCAGAAGTTTTAAGTGATATAAACAGCGAAAAAATTAACATATGGCTGGATGCCAAAGGTCAGAAGGAAGGGGAACATCAAGGGAAATTCTATTGGCAACTTCCTTCAGGCGTGGATATGGTTTCTATTCCTAATGTGGTTTATACTTTAGTTCCTAAAGAAATTCCTGAGGACCCTGAGGAACCAGAGGAGCCTTCCCAATAGGGCAAAGGGCTCTTTCTTTCAAATCATCAGATAAGGGACAGTGTTAGAGTCTAATAAAACGGAATATGATATAGGGATTATAAAATAGATCGACAGACCCGGTGGAATGCTCTATAGAGGGGGTAATTATTGTGGATAAATTATTTGGAACTGACGGGGTAAGGGGAGTAGCCAATAAAGATCTTACACCGGAGTTAGCTTTTGATTTAGGTAGGGCTGGTGCCTATGTTTTAAGTAAAGAACATCCTAATCTAAAAATTGTTATTGGAAAAGATACTAGGATTTCTGGAGATATGTTAGAATCGGCTCTAATAGCTGGAATTTGCTCTGTTGGAGCAGATGTTTTGCGTGTGGGAGTATTGCCCACTCCCGGTATTGCTTATTTAACTCGGACACTGGATGCTTGTGCAGGAGTGGTAATTTCTGCATCCCATAATCCTGTCCAAGATAATGGGATTAAATTTTTTGGTACTAGTGGATACAAACTTCCTGATGCTGTGGAAGAAGAAATTGAAAATATAGTACTTAAGCAGGAAAAACCTTGGCAGACTCCACTTGGCCCTGAAGTAGGTCGGGTTATTGAAGTTGATGATGCTCAGGAGCAATATATTGACTTTCTGAAAAGTACTGTTGGCTCTTTAGAAGGATTAAAAGTAGTTTATGATGGGGCTAATGGAGCAGCTTATAAAGTTGGTCCCCAAGTTCTTAGGGAATTAGGAGCAGAGATAATCCCTCTAGCAGTTGAGCCTGATGGAATCAATATCAATGATTGTTGCGGTTCTACTCATCCAGAGCTTATACAAAAGGCTGTGGTAGAACATCAAGCTCATATAGGCTTAGCTAATGATGGTGATGCGGATCGCTTGATTGCCGTAGACGAAAAAGGAAACATCATCGATGGGGATTTTATCATGGTAATTCTAGCCTTGGCTTATAAGAAACAAGGGAAACTTAAAGAAAACTCTCTTGTAGTTACTGTTATGAGTAACTTGGGACTGCATATATCCTTAAGAGAAGCAGGAATTACCGTCTATGAGACCCAGGTAGGAGATCGTTATGTTATGGAAGAACTCCTTAGAACTGGTGCTACTCTTGGTGGTGAGCAATCAGGTCATATTATTCTTTTAGATCACAATACAACTGGAGATGGATTATTGACAGGATTGCAATTACTGAAGGTTATGAAAGAAGAAGGAAAGCCCTTATCGAAATTAGCAGCCCAAATGGAACGCTTACCTCAGGTATTGATCAATGCAGAGGTAAAAGATAAGGGTAAGGCTATGGAAAATCCCTATGTAATTCAGAAAGTGGAAGAGATCAAACGTTATTTAGGTGAACGAGGTAGGATCTTAGTCCGTCCTTCGGGAACGGAATCCCTGATACGAGTTATGGTAGAAGGGGAAGAACAAGGAAAGTTAGTACATTTAGCCCAATCAGTAGTGGATATTATTAAACGAGAAGGGCTATAAAAGGTAGTTAAATAGTAATCTTTAGGCTTAAGGGAGCATATAAGTGTGTATCACAAAGGATGTTCTCTTAAGCCTTTTATAATGACGAAAACTAGTAAGAAGGATCCAATTTATCTAGGAAAAAGAAGATTGACTATTGACAGAATATTCGTTAAAATTAGCAATTAATAAATCACGTAAATTATGAAATTGAATTTAATGTGGAGAAGGGGAGGCCTAGGTTGTTAAAAGTTCAAAATTACAAAGATATAGTCGTGGGCCACGGGTCATGTAGTCTTTTAGGGACAAGGTTAAAAGTAAATTTGTATTTAGTAGATGGATTGCTCATCGATACAGGACCATTTCGTCTTAGAAAAGATAGTATTCCTTTCTTTAAGGAACATAAAATTGAACAAGTAGTTTTAACTCATGTCCATGAAGACCACTCTGGAATGGCTTATTGGCTACAAAAGCACGAAAAGGTGCCCATCTATTTAGATGCAAATGCAATTAAAGAAGCTGAAGAAAGGGGCCGCTATCGCCTCTATCGCCGCTTAATATGGAATAAGAGAAAACCTTTTA
>JAAZLD010000027.1 GCA_012799495.1 Desulfitobacterium sp.
AAAGAAACAGAAATACACTTCATTGAACCAAACTTTTTTATGAATTTGCGTAATACTAATAAACTACTTTGGAATTATCCATATGCCGATGGAGTTAAGACTGGGACAACTAATGCCGCGGGAAAATGTCTTGTAGCAGCTGCTACTAAAGATGGAAGACAGTTAATCGCCGTAGTCCTCCATGCACCGAATCGATTTGGGGATGCCCAGAAACTTCTCGAGTGGGGTTTTCAAAATACCCAAACTATTGATATTGCCCAGGCAGGGGATATAGTTGAAGAATTCAATTTGGCAAATGGGGAAACCATAGGGGCTTTTGTTCAATACCCAATAAGTGTAACAATCCTATCGAAAGATCAAGAAAAATTAGAGAAAAGAACTGTTTGGACTAGAGACAGCTCATTACCTGTTGAGGCTGGTGAAGAATTAGGGGTTTATGAAATTTGGTATGGTGAGAAAAAAATCCATAGTGAACCTTTAATAGCTGAAACTAGCTCGAAACTCAAAGGTAGACTGAAAGGTCTCTTAGAGGGGAAGTGAAGTAATGTATCAAAAAACAACATTGCCTAATGGGGTTAGAATCGTCACAGAAGAAATCGACCATGTACGTTCAGTTGCTGTGGGTATTTGGGTAGGGGCTGGTTCCCGGGATGAAAAAGAAGGTTTTGAAGGTATTACACACTTCATTGAACATATGCTTTTTAAAGGTACTAAAAAACGTACTGCCCGCCAAATTGCTGAGTCTTTAGAGGCTGTAGGCGGTCAGTTGAATGCTTTCACTACCAAGGAATACACCTGTTATTATGCTAGAGTATTAGATGAAGATTTTGACTTAGCTTTAGATGTCCTTAACGACATGTTCTTTGAGTCCTTGTTTGACGAGGAAGAGATAGAAAAAGAAAAAAGAGTAGTTATTGAAGAAATAAAAATGTATGAGGATTCTCCAGACGAGATCATTCATGATCTTTTTTCTGATTCCGTTTGGAATGATCATCCATTAGGCCGCCCTATCTTAGGTACAGAAGAAAGTATTAAAGGATTATCTAAAGAGAAGATACAGACCTATATGAACCAACATTATTCACCAGATAATTTAGTTATTGCAGTGGCTGGAAAAATCAAACATGAAGATGTTTTGAAAAAGCTTGCCCCCATCTATGGACAATTTCAACGAGGCGGGAGACGGATTATAGAAGGAACTCCTGTAGGACATCAAGTCAATAAAATGATCTATCGGGATACAGAACAGATGCATTTAATTTTAGGTGTTCAGGGCTTAGGTCAGGAAGATAAAGATATTTTCCCTATGCATATTATCAATAATGTTTTGGGAGGAGGCTTAAGTTCGCGACTTTTCCAAGAAGTACGGGAACAAAGAGGAATGGCATATACGGTGTTTTCCTACCACTCTACTTACGTAGATACGGGGCTTTTTGCTATTTATGCCGGGACTACACCCTCCAATTCTCGGGAAGTTGTTGAATGTATTTTAGGAGAGATTTTAGATATAAAGGCAAACAGCCTTACAGAAGAAGAATTAGAGCGTACAAAATCCCAAATCAAAGGAAGCTTGTATTTGGGTTTAGAATCAATTGGTAGCCGGATGAGCCGTTTAGGTAAAACAGAATTAACTTACAATCGACTAATTACCCCAGAAGAAGTTGTGGAAAAGTTGGAAAGAGTAACTTTGGAAGATGTTCGTCGGGTAATCAATCGTTTATGGGTTAAAGATAAAATAAGTCTTTTAATGTTAGGCCCAGCTGGTAACGAAGTAGGCCTAGAGGATGTTTTTAAAGAAATTAATTGGCAAGATTTTTAACATGGGGGATGGGATGTGGAGAAAATTAAGGTCAAGATCTGCCAGCTTCGCAAGGACAAACCTTTTAAACCACCTCAATATGCTACTTCAGGGGCTGCAGGTGTAGATTTGCGAGCTTGTTTAGATGATAAATTAGTAGTTCAGCCGGGAGAAATTGTGCGAGTACCTACGGGTTTTTCTATTGAATTACCCCATGCAGGTATCGGGGCATTTATCTTCGCTCGAAGCGGTTTAGCATCAAAACATGGCCTAACTCTAGCCAATGGAGTAGGAGTTATTGATTCAGATTACCGAGGGGAGATCCAGGTTGCTTTAATCAATCTTGGTTCAATTCCTTATGAAATAAAAGATGGGGAAAGAATTGCTCAGATGGTTTTTTTACCAATTTATTTAGCGGAATTTCAAAGGGTAGAGGAATTAAAAGATACTACCCGAGGTGCCGGAGGATTTGGCTCTACAGGAATTTAAGAAACTATTAATATTGATGAGGAATAAGTTCTAGGGTGAATAAACTTGTCATAGATATCCCATTGAGGGGGTATGATGATGGAAGCCTTAGGGCTTATTCTTCTTTTTATAGGAATATTTTTTTCTATACGCTCTAGAAAATACTTGCTTATGTGGCGAACGGAAAGAAAGCCAAGTCTCTTATCATCAGCTATCACTCAATTAGTAGGGACAGCAGGGGGGATATATTTATCTCTCGAGCTCTTATTTTCCTTTTTAAAAATACCTGAAGGCTGGTGGAAACCTTCCGTTTAT
>JAAZLD010000028.1 GCA_012799495.1 Desulfitobacterium sp.
AAGGGTAATGTATTTAGAGCTTTATCAATAAAAGCAAGGTTTATTCCAAGGCTATTTCCTATATTATAGATGGACTCCATTACAACGAAGAGAACAGTAACTCCTACTGTAAAGACATAAACTGATCTTCTTCCATTGAATAAGTTGTTTAACAGAGAGAGCAATACAAGGGAGATAATTATAGGGTAGACAAAAACTAAGAGCGGTACGGAAAATTTAAGAATATTAGCTAGACCCATATTTGACAAAACAAAACTCAATAGTGTAGCAAGTATCGCAAAGGTGTTGTAACTTAAGCGATAATTAGTTAATCGACTAAAATACTCACCACAGCTAGCAAGCAAACCAATAGCTGTCGTTAAACAAGCCAAAGCTATGACTATACCCATTAATATTTTACTAAAATAACCCAAAATAGATTCGCTGATAAAGATAAGCATTTCTCCATGGTTATCCCCTGGATATAAAGTCCCTGTTGTAGAACCAATATAAGCAAGGCCTATATATATGATGGCCAGGCCAGCCGCTGCAATAACTCCAGAATAAATAGTTATTTTTGCAATCTTAAAATTATCTGTTAATCCTTTGCTCCTAAGTCCTTTAACAATAATCATCCCGAAAATTACAGAAGCAATGGCATCCATAGTATTGTATCCCTCAAGGAAACCAGAAGCGAAGGGATTTTCATAGTTACTAGGAACTGGTTCCCCTAGAGGTCCTGTTACCCCTAGAAATATTATTATCCCTAAAAAGATTAACATTAGAGGAGTTAAAACTTTACCCATACTATCAAGGATTTTAGTTGGTCTTAAAACGAAAAATAAGGCAATGGAAAAGAACACAAGAGTTGTTAGGAATAAAGGAATCTGGTGATTGCTAACGGATATATTCGGTGCAATTGCCACCTCAAAGGTTGTAGCCGCTGTTCTAGGAATTGCCAACAATGGTCCTATACAAAGAAGGGAGATTGTAGTGATAATTTTACTAAAGGTGGGATGAACTCGGTTAGCTAAGTGTTCCAAATCCCCACCTGCAATAGCTACAGCTGTTACCCCTAAAAGAGGCAAACCTACCCCCGTTATAATAAAGCCAAAAGCAGCCCAAAAAAGTTCTTCCCCACTCTGCAATCCAAGCATAGGAGGGAATATTAAGTTACCTGCGCCAAAAAACATAGCTAATAGTGCAAAACCAGTGATTAAAATATCTCTTCGAGTAAACTGCAAGCTTTTCACATCCTTTCGTTTGTCTATATGTTATAACAACTATATATAAATATAATGAAGCCAGAAAACTATTCTATAATACCATCTCTAAAAATTTGGGTCAATCTTCCCATAGTATTTCCCAATATTGAGAAAATTCTTCACAAAAATATTTTGTGAAGAATTTTCACTAAATGCAAAAATTTTTATTTAATTATTTAACTTTTCACTAAGGCTTTTTTATTGATGTATTGATGATTTTTGATGTATTGATGATTTGATTGATGATTTAATAACAAAAGGGTTGGTAACTTTTTTTCTAGATACCAACCCTTTGAATCTTGCACCTTTTAATTTCTATCTTTACTTACACAGCCTAAAAATTCCTGAGGAAGACAATAATTTTATTTGCTAAGGATACTTTCCCATTCAGCTTCTTTAAAGCCGACTAAAACCGTATCCTTGTCCACCAAAATTGGTCGCTTAACTAACATGCCATCTGAAGCTAGTAAAGATAATTGCTCTTCTTCCGACATGGTAGGAAGCTTATCCTTTAACTTTAAGTTTCTATATTGAAGACCACTGGTATTGAAAAACCGCTTTAAAGGTAAGCCACTAAGACTCCACCATTTTTCTAGCTCCTCGTAAGAAGGGTTTTCTTCTTTGATGTCCCTCATTTCATAAGAAAGACCCTTCTCCTCAAGCCATTTCTTTGCTTTTTTACAAGTTGTACATTTAGGATAACATACAAATAACACTACACTTCCTCCAGTTCTGTTCTTTAACTTCCTGTACGAAGATTTAACTCCACATCCCCGATAGCAGTTTTTACTTTTGCCCGTTGAATTGAGCACCCTTCCGTGTTGGCGCCTTCCCTACTTTCAACAATTTGAGGAGGACGAATGTCACAGGACAATTGATTTTGGGAAAGACCTGTCATAGCATTACCGCTAATAATATTGGCTATTTCACCTAAAGCAGATTTCACAAATTCATCGATTTCCGAAAATTCCATACCACTCATAATTTTGACCATTTCTAAGGTCGTATCCTTCGGAAAACTATACATAACTTCACCAGCAAGATCTCCGGTTATTTCTATAACAATACCTATTTTTTCCTTATTATCATGAAGGGACTCTGAGGTTTCCACCATATCTGTTGTTACATCTAAATCCAGCATCAGCTTGAAAGTTTGGCTTGCTGCGTTAGAAAAAGGAGCTAAAAGATCCTTACTCATTGGGTTACCTCCTTACTTCTGGCATATTCAGCAATCTTTTGATCCTCTGCCACTACATGATTGATTAGCCAAGCTAAGAGTCTTCCGCCAAATTGCTGCATCAATTCCTCTTTATATCCTTCTTTTTCATACTCTTCAGAAACAGCAGCCACATAAGCTACCATATTATTATGTACTTCTCTATGTTTTTCAAGATATGGATAACCGATTTCCGCTTGGTAAGCTTCTTCATCCTGGAAGTGAGTTACAACATAGTCTTTCATAAATTCCAATGTTTCGTTTACTTTAGCTACCTTATCTTCCCAGGGCTTGTCGGAGCGTAAAGTTTGCACAAATGTCGTGACACGGGCAAAGAGTTCTTCGTGCTGACCATCGATTTCAGGCACGCCAATTTTATACTTCTCTTTCCAAATCATGCCTAAAACTCCTTTCTCCTCTTTTGGGTTGTAAATTTAGGCAAAGGTACTATTTGTAATTCCTACTTTTTAATAATACCATAAACTCTAAAGGGATGTGAAGGAGGTAGCTAGGAACCTACTTCAAAAGCTCCAGTATAGAGCTGATAATACTTGCCCTTTTTCTCGATCAAATTTTCATGATCTCCTCTTTCTATGATCTTTCCTTGTTCTAGAACCATAATTACATCTGAATTTCGAATAGTGGAAAGTCGATGAGCAATGACAAAGACTGTGCGACCTTCCATGAGAGAGTCCATCCCCCTTTGTACTATGGCCTCAGTACGGGTATCAATGGAAGATGTAGCTTCGTCAAGAATCATTACAGGAGGATCCGCCACCGCTGCCCGAGCAATGGAAATCAGCTGCCTTTGCCCTTGGGAAAGATCACTACCATCTCCAGAAAGTTCTGTCTCATAACCCTGAGGGAGCATCCGAATAAAACCATCAGCATTGACTAACTTTGCCGCTTCGATACATTCTTCATCTGTCGCATCTAAACGACCATAACGGATATTTTCCATTACAGTACCAGAAAAAAGATTTACATCTTGGAGGACGATTCCTAAAGAACGACGCAAATCACTCTTCTTGATCTGCTTAATATCAATACCATCATAGAAGATTTTCCCCTGGGCTAGATCATAGAAACGGTTAATCAAATTTGTTATAGTTGTTTTTCCTGCACCAGTAGGCCCTACAAAGGCTACTTTTTGGCCTGGTTCAGCGTAGAGGTTAATATTTTGCAAGACAATTTTATTCTCTTCATAACCAAAGTCTACCTCAGAAAAGACCACTTCTCCTTTCAGTTCTTTATAGGAAACTGTTCCGTCTTCTAGAGTAGTTTTCCAGGCCCAGGTCCATTCTTCTCTTTGTTTACCAATCTCATGGGCTCCAATTTCGCTTCTCCTACTCTCTATCTCTACCAGTAGCCCGTTTTCTTTTGTCACTTTAACTAAAGTTACTTCCCCTTCATCTTGCTCTACTTTTTCGTCTAAGAGTGCAAAAATCCGCTCAGCTCCTGCCATAGCCATAACAATGGCATTTAATTGTTGGGTCACTTGGGCAATCGGCATAACAAAACTGCGGGAGAGCTGTAAAAAAGAAGCTATCATACCGAGAGTTAAAACATTAATACCTACAATAGTCAAGTTTGGAACTGCCCCAATTGCCATTACTCCTCCTACAATTGCCAGGACTACATAGAGCAAGTAGCCAAAATTGTTCATTAAAGGCATAACTATATTCACATAAGAATTAGCTTTTGTAGCGTTATCACATAATTCTTCATTTTTTTGTTGAAAAGCTTCTTTTACTTTTTCTTCATAATTAAATACTTTAACAACCTTTTGACCTTGAATCATTTCTTCAATATAGCCATTCAAACTCCCCAAAGACTCTTGTTGCTTCATAAAATACATTCCACTTTTACCGACTATACTTCCAGTAAATTTTACCATGAAAAATACGCTGATGACGGACAAGACTGTAAGCCAAGCGCTAAGATAAAGCATAGCGGAAAAAACGGCTACTAAAGTGATAAGGGATGAAAAAGCATGAGGAATACTTTGGGAGAGCATTTGCCGTAATGTGTCAGTATCATTTGTGTAATGGCTCATTATATCTCCGTGAGGATGTTGATCAAAATATTTTATAGGTAGCTTCTGCATATGAGCAAACATCTCATCCCGCACCTTCTTTAGGACTCCTTGGGAAATCGAGGCCATAAGGCGAGTATAAATAAATGCAGCCAAAACCCCTATTAAATAAATCCCAGCCATGAGCATAATAATCCGCAATAATCCACTAAAGTTAGGTACTGCTTCGAGAAGTAAAGGAGAAATATAATCATCAATAAGGACTTGCAAAAACAAGGAGGAGATTACGCCAGTTACTGAGGAAAGGATGATACAGAAGATGACAAAACTAAGCTGTAAGCGGTACTCTCGCAAATAGCTTAATAACCTTTTAATGGTTTGGATATTCATTTTTTTCTTAGGCATTCCACCCATGGGTGGCTGCATCCTATTACCAACCTTCCTCATTCAATTTCTCCCCCTTTCCTTGAGTTTCGTAAACCTCACGATAAATATCTGACGAACGCAGCAGTTCTTCATGAGTACCAATCCCTTTAATTCTTCCTTCATCCATAACTATGATTTTATCTGCATCCTGAACTGAAGAAACCCTTTGGGCAATGATAATCTTCGTAATATTAGATAGTTCTTCTCGGAAGGCCTTGCGAATAAGAGCTTCTGTTTTAGTATCTACCGCACTGGTGGAATCATCCAAAATGAGGATTTGAGGATTTTTCAAGAGAGCTCGGGCAATAGTAAGTCTTTGTTTCTGGCCGCCTGAAACATTAGTTCCTCCCTGCTCGATGTAAGTGTCATATTGTTCTGGAAAACTCATAATGAACTCATGAGCTTGGGCCAGCTTACAAGCATGAACTAACTCTTGATCTGAGGCATTTTCATTACCCCAGCGTAAGTTCTCTTTGATGGTTCCTGAGAAAAGGACATTTTTCTGAAGAACCATTGCTACGGCATCTCGCAGAACATGTAAATTATAATCTCTTACATCTACTCCCCCAACCAAGACACGACCAGCAGTTACATCATATAGCCTAGGAATAAGTTGGACTAAAGTTGATTTAGCTGACCCTGTCCCTCCTAAAATCCCTACTGTTTCTCCGGAGGAAATTTCAAATGAGATATCTTCCAGGACATTGTTCTCCGAATCTTTCCCATAGCTAAAGCTAACATTTTCAAAGATGATTTCCCCACCACTCACCTTAGGAGCAGGATCCTCCGGACTCTTAAGATCCGGTTCCTCATCAAGAATTTCCACAATCCTTTCTGCCGAAGCCCGGGAAATAGTGATCATTACAAATACCATAGATAACATCATTAGACTCATAAGAATTTGCATGGCATAAGTAATTAGGCTAAATAATTCCCCTGTAGAAAGGCCAACAGTCGGATCCCCACCACTTGCCACAATAGCTCTAGCACCAAACCAAGAGATCAAGAGAATACAAGCATAGATGGAAAATTGCATTAAAGGCATATTTAAAGCTATCAGCTTTTCCCCTTTTGCAAAATCTTTATAAATTTTTTCCGAAGTCATTTGAAATTTTTCTTTTTCATAATCTTCTCGGACAAATGATTTTACTACCCTTATACCTCGTAGGTTTTCTTGTACTACTGTATTTAGCTTGTCATATGTACGAAAAACCCGCTTAAAAATCGGTTGTACATTACGTATAATCAACCATAACCCTAAGCCGAGAAAGGGAATAATCCCTAAGAAAATCAAGGATAGCTCCCAATTGATACTAAATGATACCGCTAGGGAAAAGATAAACATCCCTGGTGCTCGAGTGGCCATCCGAATGAGCATTTGGTAGGAGTTTTGGACATTTGTCACATCAGTAGTTAAACGGGTAATAATACTTCCCGTAGAGAATTTATCAATATTAGCAAAGGAAAAGTTCTGAACATTATAAAACATATCCTTACGCAAATTTTTAGCAAATCCTGCAGAAGCTATTGCAGCTGTACGTCCAGCCAATATTCCAAAGAGTAAGCTGATAAAGGCTGTAACTAAAAGAATAAGGCCCATCTTTAGGACATAATTCATATCTCCTCGATCGATACCCAAATCGATAAGTCTAGCCATTAAAATCGGAATAATCACTTCCATAATGACCTCTAAAGCAACGAAAGTGGGTGTTAAGATGGTGGGAATCTTATATTCTCGGATACTCCTAGCTAGTTTTTTGAGCATAAATTCACCCTTCTCTTTGTTTTCCTCATATGTTCTCAACACTCATATTGTAAACCAATTATATTCTAAACCAAAGTTCTCCGAAAAACCTTAAAACTATTCTCTTCTAAGATCTAAAACATTATAGAGATTGTACGATGGTAATGTCA
>JAAZLD010000258.1 GCA_012799495.1 Desulfitobacterium sp.
CATCCGGAAGAGCAAGCTTCATTAAGCATAATAGAGTCAATAACCCCATTACGGATGACTAAGCTCTTCATATCTTGGCCACCAATATCCAAAACAAAGTCTACACCAGGTAAGAAAAAGTCCGCTGCTTTAGCATGAGCCACAGTCTCAATTTCACCAATATCTATTCTTAGGGCAGCTTTAATTAACTGCTCTCCATAGCCAGTAGCAGTAGAGTTGCGGATTTTAATTTTCGGGTTCATTACCTCGTGCATTTCTTTTAAAGCCTTAATAGTAGATTCTAAGGGACTTCCTTTATTACTATCATAAAAGGAATACAGTAAGCTTCCCTCAGCATCTATTAAAGCAACTTTAGTAGTTGTTGAACCGGCATCTATGCCTAAGAAGGCATCTCCCTCATATAGTCCGGGATCTTTCCGAGGCACTTTATGACGGGCATGGCGTTCCTGGAATTCCTCATATTCTTCTTTATTAGCGAAAAGGGCTTCTAAACTCATTTCCTCGTCTTGGACCACTTCTCCAATTCTAGGTGTACGCTCGTATAATTCTTTAGCCCTAAAAGGTAAATCCTCCTGAGAAGCCAAAGCCGCACCTATGGCCACGAAAAACTGAGCATCTTCTGGGAAAATAGCTTGTTCTTCTTTTAATTTAAGGGTCTCAATAAATCGCTTTCTTAACTCGGAAAGAAAGTATAAAGGGCCTCCCAGAAAAGCTACCTTACCTCGGATTGGGCGACCCTGAGCAAGGGCGGTGATAGTCTGATTAACAACAGCTTGCAAAACGGAAACGGCGATATCTTCTTTAGCTACTCCCTCATTGAGTAGAGGCTGAACATCAGTTTTAGCAAAAACTCCACAACGAGAAGCAATTGGGTAAATAGTTTTATAATCTTTTGCTAACTCATTTAAACCTTCAGCATCTACCTGTAAAAGGGAGGCCATTTGATCTATAAAAGCACCTGTACCACCAGCACAGGTTCCATTCATCCGCTGTTCCACGGATTCCCCAAAATAAGTTATTTTAGCATCTTCCCCTCCCAGTTCAATAGCTACATCTGTTTGGGGAATGAACTTTTTTACAGCAGTAGTACCTGCTATAACTTCTTGAACAAAAGGTATGGCCAGACTCTTAGCTAGATTAAAACCACCAGAACCTGTTATACTCATGGTTATTCTTTGTCCATCAATTTTCGATTTAGCATCTTTCAGCATCGTTAAAACAGAATCTTTAATATTGGATAGATGCCTGAGATAATTTTTATAAATTACCCCTTTTTCTGGATGAAGAACAACCATTTTTACAGTAGTGGATCCCACATCTAGCCCTACATTGAGCACCATGGTCATTAATTTCCTCCTAACATCACATATCAGTATTAGATATATACTATACCATAAAGATGAAGATTTCCTAATTTATCTGATAACTCCGAAGAGTTTACTCTGGGACAGCCACCAGTATTAGTAATATATGAAAGCTGCCTCATAAAGACACTAATATCTTTCATCAAGCAGCTCATCATTTATTTATTAAACAAAAAATTATCATTCCCTTTACTGTCTTTTTAGAGAAATCTTATTTCTTGTATAGTTGTCTTAAATCCTCTTTTATAATTATAACAGATAAAGGGAGGGACTTCTAACTAGGTTTGTAACAAATTTTAACTATTTAGCCAAACATATCTTTCTTTTAGGACTTAGAAATTGCCATAGAGAATCTTAGTTCGTAAATGTCTCTTCAAAACCTTAATGGAAAATAAAATTATAACCCAGATGGCATGTTCCAGCACAATCTGGGTTATTATAATTAAATTTTCCTTTTATTTTATAGTTTTAACGACATTGGACACCTAAAGCAGTCCAGGTTCTTATACCTACTATACCATCTTGAACCAATCCTTTACTCCTCTGGAAAGAGATAACGGCACTATGGGTTCTCGGTC
>JAAZLD010000259.1 GCA_012799495.1 Desulfitobacterium sp.
CACTAGGACACGCATAGTACCACCTGGAAGTTTAAGAAGTTGCTTGATCTCAGCAATAGTTCCTATTGAATGAATATCATCTGCATTAGGGCTATCTATTTCCATTTCCTTTTGAGCTGCTAAAAGAATCATACGATCCTCTAGCATAGCCTCTTCAATAGCCGCCATCGAGCGCTCCCGACCCACATCTAAATGGATCACCATATAGGGAAAAACTAAGATTCCCCTTAAAGGAAGCAATGGCAATACTCTTTCTTTGTTCATATATTTTCCTCCTACTACCGGGCGATTTTTCTTTTCTAGGTGATATTGATTTACTTAGAAGGACTTCAAGTCCAGGAAAACCTCCTTACAGCCTCTTTCTAAGGGATATAGATTAGCCAATATCCCAACAGGCTTTAATATAAGCCTCCGAAGAATTTCGGAGTGATGGGCTAATCTATATCCCTGCTATCTAAGCCCAAAATCCGGGCATAAAGCTCAATTTATAGGCGAAAAAAGCACACTATTTAGTGTGCCATTCTTTTCTAGATATATTCTAGCATGATTTACCCTGGTCAGGCAAACTATGTGAGCCTGAAGAGCTTTTTGGTGTTAACTCTAAACGGGACAATATTTCTTCAATAGATGGGCGGATTTCTGCCTTCTCTAGCCCTTCACTTTGATCATAAAGTAAAGCCCCGACTAAGACTTCTTTTAAACTTTCTACAGGAATTACTTCAAAGTTCTCAGCATAGTTTTGAAAACGCTCTTGCCAGTTCTCTTTGGGAATAAAAACTCTTTTACATCCCCCTTGATAAGCGGCTTCTACTTTAGCCCCAATTCCCCCTACTGGTTTAACTGCACCACGAATAGATAGTTCTCCAGTCATGGCAAGATAATTATCTACTTTCACTTTACGAATAGCGGAAACTACAGCTGTAGCTATTGCAATCCCTGCAGAAGGACCATCTAGAGGAACACCCCCTGGAAAGTTCACATGAATATCATAGTTTTGATACATAATTCCTAGTTGGCGGCGAATTACCGTTAAAACATTCTCCACAGAACTCCGGGCCATACTCTTGCGACGGGTTTTCTTAAATGTGCCACCTAGCTCCTCTTCTTCCACTATTCCTGTTACAAGTAATTCTCCTGTCCCTGGAGTTACTGGATGGGCTGTAACCTCTAACTCCAAAAGCATCCCCATATTGGGTCCATAAACGGCCAAACCATTAACTAAACCCACTTCTGGAATAGATGGTACTTTTCGCTCTGGCCGAGGAGTGTATTGGCCAGAAGTGACTACCCATTCGACAGTCCCCTTATTGATCTCCTGCTTTTTCTCCGCTAAAGCCACACCTGCTGCTAGCTGGACTATATTTACTGCTTCCCGGCCATTTGTAGCAAATTGCTTAACAACTTCCAGTGCCCCAGGAGTAATTGGGATCTCCATTTTATCTGCTGCACCCCGAGCGATCAGAGCAATTTCATCGGGAAGTAAAGCCCTAAAAAATACTTCCATACAGCGGGAACGGATAGCAGGAGGGATTTCTTCCGGGCTCCGAGTTGTGGCACCTACCATACGAAAATCCGCAGGTAAGCCATTTTGAAAAATGTCATGAATATGGGCAGGAATATTAGTATCTTCAGAGCTGTAATAAGCACTCTCTAATATTACCTTCCGATCTTCCAGGACTTTCAGAAGTTTATTGATTTGGATAGGATGTAATTCCCCGA
>JAAZLD010000260.1 GCA_012799495.1 Desulfitobacterium sp.
CATCGAAGTTAAGGGCTGCGGCCTTGCTGCCCTCCGGAGAACTGATGAAGACTTAAAAGCCATGGAAAAAGCCTTACTTTCCTTAGATAACTTCGTTTCACCTTATCAGTTTCACCATGATGATATTATTTTTCATAAAGCGATGGCTCAAGCTACTCATAACGAGCTGATGATTATCTATATGGGCCTTTTTACTAAAGTTCAAGAGGTTATGGCTTTTAACGATGGAGTAACTAAGGAAATCCATAAAGAATTAGTTAAAAATCTTAAGGATATGTATCAAGCTATTGAGGACCAAAATCAAGCTTGGGCTGAGGATTTGATGGTAGAACATATTAACTTCTTCGAAAAAATGCCCAGGGGTGTCCGTATCTAGCTTGCATAAAAGGTGGGAGCAAGATTGTCTAACTATACACTTGCCATTGATACAGGTGGCACTTTTACTGATTTCGCTTTATTAGATAATAAGAAAGGAATAATAGAAAATTATAAAATAAACAGTACCCCCAAGGATCCATCCATCGGGATCATTAACGGCATTGAGCTAATCGCACAGACAAAATCCCTCGATTCGGGAACTTTTCTAAGTCGTGTCCAAATGATTGTTCATGGCACCACAGTAACCACTAATGCTGTACTCACTGCTCAAGGAGCGAAAACCGCTCTAGTTACCACTAAAGGTTTCCGTGATATTTTGGAAATGCGTCGAGGGATCCGTCCGACCTTTTTTAACAATAAATATCAAGCTTTCAAACCCTTAGTGCCAAGGAACTTGCGCTTTGGGGTAGAAGAAAGAATCACTGCAAGTGGAGCAGAGCTTATTCCCTTAAATAAAAATGAACTAGAGTTAATCGGTAGGCAACTACAAGCTAAAGGGATAGAGGCTATTGCAGTCTGTTTTATGCATTCCTACCTTAATCCTAGCCACGAAGAGGAGGCAAAGGATATTTTACAAGAGCTTCTTCCGAGAGCTTATATCACCATTTCTAGTGAAATACTGCCCCAGCCCAGACTCTACGAGCGGGTTAGCACCACAGTCATTAATTCCTATGTAGGACCTCTGCTGAAAAACTATCTGGAGTCACTACTAGGAAAGTTGCGCCAACTCCACTTCACAGGAAATTTCTTTGTGGTAACTTCGAATGGTGGGGCAGCCATTCCAGAGCTCGTCAGCAAAATGCCGGCTGCAACCTTATTGTCAGGGCCTGCAGCAGGACCTATTGCAGCTCTGAATCTAAGCCAAAAGGCTGGTTATCCCAATTGCATTACAATGGATATGGGTGGGACAAGCTTTGAAGCCTCTCTCATTAAGGATGGCATCCCCATGACTTCCCGGCAAGCGGAGGTTAATAGTAATGCTCTTGCTTTACCCATGCTGGATATTCGCACCATCGGAGCCGGAGGGGGAAGCATCGCTTGGCTAGACAGTGGGGATTTTCTTCACACCGGACCCCAAAGTGCCGGAGCCTTTCCCGGCCCAGCTTCTTATAATCTGGGGGGAACTGAACCTACCATTACCGATGCAGCCTTAGTCTTAGGCTTGCTGGATCCAGACCGTTTCCTCAACGGGCGTTTTCCTTTAGCTGTAGACAAGGCTTATCAGGCTATTGAGAAGCACATTGCTAATCCCTTAAACATTAGTGTGGGAGATGCAGCCTGGGGAATTTATCAGGTAGCAATCACCAATATGGCCAATAGTTTAAAGGAATTAACGGTGCAAAGAGGCTTCGACCCCCGGGAATTCCTCCTGGTAGTAGGTGGAGGAGCAGGACCTCTCCACTGTGCCTACTTGGCTCGTCAATTAGAAATACCTACAATGTTGATCCCTAATGAATCTTCTATTATGTGTGCCTATGGTATGCTCCTGACTGATTTA
>JAAZLD010000261.1 GCA_012799495.1 Desulfitobacterium sp.
CCCCTGTAAAGCCCATAAAAGAAGTTCGGAAATCTGTCCTCGATTGCTGGAATATCCATGAAAGCGCACCAAGCCTGGGAGATTTCTGGCAGACTTGGGTCTTATAAAATAGCCCTGCAACTTTACTTGATCACTTGCCAGGACGGTAGCTTCAAAAACCTCCACTTTCGAGAGGGGATAAGGAATTTTTTTTAGTTCTAGTCCAGGGGGAACTGATTTTTCCTTTTGCAGATTTTTACGCCAAAAGTCTTCAAAGTCCTGAGGCCGGATCCCGAGAAAAGGGATCTTTTCTAATTCCCGTAATTTATCTTCAATAATGGTCATTATTTTTCACCTCTTCTAAAAAGATCTTGACATAGTTAGCTCGCATGTGCAAGAAGATAGCTAGAAATTTAGAACTATAATCTTGCGTGAAATTATGAGAGAGATTAAGAGAAGTATATCTCCAGTAAACAGTGCGTACTTTGTAAATCGTCAAGGGGTAACGGACACTGATTAACAGAAGCATATGTCCAGTAAGTAGGGTAGGTGGACCTAGGAATCGGAAAGTAGAGTCAAATCTCTGGTGCGGATAAATATCAACTGAGACTCTTTAGAATTATTCCAAATAATCTCTTGACTTATTTTTCTTCTCGGATATAATAAGAATCGTAGCTGTTAATTATAATGATTCTAATTATCAATTAACCTAGAAAAAGCTCAAGCAAAACAACATAACAACCAAACGTGACAACGAAACGCAACAACGAAACGCAACAATCAAACGTAGCAATCAAAAGGAACAACTAAACGCGACAAACTACAACTTGCTACAGATTAAGATCCCTAGTAAAGGACCAGCTCATGCTGGTAGCAATAATAATTTAACAAAGGAGAGGAAGTAAACATGTCTTTAATCGGTAAAGAAGTAAGTGATTTTAAAGTTCAAGCATTTGTTGATGGTGATTTCAAAGAGGTCACCAAAGCTGATATTTTAGGTAAATGGTCAGTATTTGTTTTCTATCCAGCTGATTTTACCTTTGTTTGCCCTACAGAACTTGGGGATTTAGCAGATAACTATGATGAGTTCAAGAAAATCGGTTGCGAAATTTACTCTGTTTCCACCGATACTCATTTCGTTCATAAAGCATGGCATGATGCCTCCGATACCATTAAGAAAATCAAATACCCAATGCTGGATGACCCAACAGGTACTTTAACCCGTGATTTTGACGTTCACATCGAAGAAGAAGGTTTAGCTCTTCGTGGTAGCTTCATTGTAAACCCTGAAGGGAAAATCGTTGCTTATGAAGTAAACAGCAACAACATCGGTCGTGAAGCTTCCGAATTACTTCGCAAAGTTCAAGCTGCTCAATTCGTAGCCGAGCATGGAGATCAAGTTTGCCCAGCTAAATGGCGTCCTGGCGCAGAAACCCTCAAACCAAGCCTAGACTTAGTAGGTAAACTATAAGATTAAGGGCGCCCATAGATGAAAGAATTAAGAGAATTGTATGATCTGATTATTATCGGTTCCGGCAGCGCAGGAATGGCTGCCGGAATCTATGCCGGACGTGCCAAACTTAAAACCCTGGTCATTGAACGGGATCAAGCTGGCGGGCAGATTAAAATCACTTCCGAGGTAGAAAATTACCCCGGAATTTTGAATATTTCTGGGGCAGAACTTAGCCAAACCATGCGGAAGCAGGGGGAGAAGTTCGGGGTAAAATTCCTCCAGGCGGAAGTAGAGTCTGTGGATCTATCTCAAGATATTAAAAAGATCCGGACTTCCGAGGGGGAGTTGGAGGCTTTGGCTGTAATTATAGCCACAGGCTCCGAGCCTCGCAAAGTGGGCTTTAAAGGAGAAGAAGAATATAGAGGTCGGGGTATCGGTTATTGTGCCACCTGTGATGGTGAGTTTTTCACGGGAATGGATGTTTTCGTCATCGGTGGAGGGCTGGCAGCAGCGGAGGAAGCTATTTTCCTTACCCGCTACGCTAGGAAAGTGACTATGATCGTCCGTGGTACTGCTCTTTCTTGCCCTCAAACTGTGGCAGATAAAGTACTTGCACATCCTAAAATTGAAGTGAAGTTTAATACGGAGCTTTTAGAGGTGGGCGGGGATACCGTTCCTAGATTTGCTAGATTTATAGACAAAAAAGCAGGTCAAGAATGGCGGTATGATGTAGCAGATCAGAACGAAACCTTTGGGATATTCGTCTTTGTTGGCTACACTCCCCAAAGTGCAATTTTTGCCCAGGAAGTTGAGATTGATGAGGGAGGATATATCCCCACTGATGATAAAATGGCCACCAATGTGGATGGGGTCTATGGGGCAGGAGATATCCGGCCTAAGGATCTACGGCAGTTGGTTACAGCAGTAGCAGATGGAGCTATAGCAGCCACCAGTGTGGAAAAATACCTGGTGGAAAAGAAGGAAAGACTGGGGATTAAGATGGAGCCTCAGGAAGAAGAGCAAGCCCAAAATAGTCAAAGTGCTAGTCAAAATGCTAGTCAGAATACAAGCCAAAGTGCTGGCCAGAATACAAGCCAGAGCTCTTCCCTCTTAGACGACTCCCTTAAGGAGCAGTTAGTTCCCATCCTTGAACGCTTTGCAAACAGGATTACTTTACGGACTGTTTTGGAAAAAGATACTGACTTTAGCCGGGAATTGCGGAGTTTCTTAGAAGACTTTGCTCGATTATCGGATAAGGTCCAGGTAGAATTCCTCTACAAGGGTGAGGATCCTGCAAAAGAAAAAGAAGCTAACATCACTCTCTATCCAGCAGTTGCTATTCTCGGACCAGAGGGGGCTTATACTGGGGTTCAATTTCACGGTATCCCCGGAGGCCACGAGTTTAACTCCTTTATCCTGGCCTTATACAATGCAGCAGGCCCAGGGCA
>JAAZLD010000262.1 GCA_012799495.1 Desulfitobacterium sp.
GAACCATACTATATAAGACTTTCGGAGGCAGAAGTTAAGTGGGCTCAAAAACAGGAGGCTCAGAAGGGGAAATGAGGATTCGCTCCATGGAAGAGAAAGATTTGCCACAAATAATGGCTATTGAGCGGGCCTGTTTCCCTACACCCTGGGCACAACAGTCGTATAAAAATGAATTGCGGGCTAATGATTATGCCCGCTATTTCTGCTTGGAAAAAGACTCAGAAGAAAAAAACTCAGAAATTATTGGCTATATGGGATTATGGTTCATCCTCGAGGAAGGACATATTACTAATATAGCTATCCATCCTAAATATCAAGGACAGGGCCTTGGGGAGGTCCTAATCCGGGCAGTTATTAGCCTAATGGTTAGAGAAGGAATGGAGAGGATAACTTTAGAAGTTCGTGCCTCTAACTGGGTAGCTCGGAATCTTTATGAAAAGGTCGGTTTTGTCAATGTAGGAGTTAGGAAAGGATATTATACAGATAACAGTGAAGATGCTATTATTATGTGGTTAGAACTTACTGGGGGGTGAAGTTGTTATGGATGTAGTTGTTAAGGATAATGTTGCCTTGGAAAAGGATATTGTAATCCTTGGAATCGAAACCAGTTGTGATGAAACATCTGCAGCAGTATTGCGTAATGGCCGGGAACTTTTAAGTCATATAATCTCCTCTCAGGTAAAAACTCACCAAAAATTCGGCGGTGTAGTTCCGGAAGTAGCCTCACGGGAGCATATTCTTCATTTACAAGGAGTTGTAGAAGAAGCTTTAAAGGAGGCAAAAATTGATTTTAAGGACTTAGCTGGAATTGCCGTAACCTATGGACCTGGACTCGTCGGCTCCTTATTGGTAGGTGTAGCAGGAGCTAAAGCTATGGCCTATGGAGCAGGAATTCCCCTTTTAGGAATCAATCATTTGGAAGGACATATTTATGCTAACTTCCTTAGTGACCCAGAGCTTAAATTTCCCTTGTTAGCTTTGCTTGTTTCCGGAGGACATACTCATTTGGTATACTTCGAAAATCATGGTCAATATGAAGTGTTAGGCCGTACTCGGGATGATGCTGCTGGGGAAGCTTTGGACAAAATAGCACGGGCTTTAGATTTAGGTTATCCAGGGGGGCCCTATATTGAAAAAGCTGCTCTCAAAGGAGATCCCCAAGCCTTTGACTTCCCTCGAGCTATGTTAGAGCCGGGAAGTTTGGATTTTAGTTTTAGTGGTGTAAAATCTGCTGTCTTAAACACCCTTAATACCGCCCGGATGAAAGGAATAACTCTCAAAGTTGAGGATGTGGCAGCTTCTTTTCAAGAGGCTATCGTAGATGTTTTAGTGCGAAAGACAATCCTTGCACTAGAAAAGACGAAGGCACCTACTTTGGTCTTAGCAGGTGGTGTGGCAGCTAATACTTTGTTGAGAGAACGGTTAACTGAAGTGGCTCAAGAACAGGGAGTTTATTTCACTTATCCTCCTCCTGTTCTTTGTACAGATAATGGGGCTATGATTGCCGTGGCTGGTTACTATCACTATTTAACTCAGGACTATGCTCCTTGGGATTTAAATGCCGTGCCGGGACTGAATCTGGCGTAGTATTCCTAACCATAAAATTGGTGTTCTTTCCAGGAACATCAATTTTTTTATACCTATTAAAACCATAAAAGTAAACTAAAGAAATCAAGAAGGGCCTAAAAAAATAGGACCTTCGGGCAAAGAGTCTAAAAAGGGAGAATATGTTCTGTGGATAGATTATTCCTGTGGACAATGTGGATAACTCTGTGAGTAAGTGGGATAAGCGGACTTGAAGTTTTGGGAATGAAGTGGATAATCTGCATAAAGTTATCAACAAGTGCTGTGGATAATGTGGATAAGTGTGCAAAAACCCTGATATAAAGGGAAAATAGTTGAGGATAATTCCTGGGGACAAAAATCGGAGATAAATCAATTTCTTTTTCCCTGTGTTCGATCTAAAATAGATACATGTGCCTTCAAGTAGGTTCCTTTTCATTATATGTAAGGAATATCCAAGATAGATATTAGAGGAGGAGCAGGACTTTATGTGGTTATTATTTGGCAGTCTTATAATAGGTGCTCTGATAGGTTGGTTTAGGATTTTACCAGAGCCTATTCTTAACTTGGCTGGAAAGGGAATGATGTTTGGGGTATTGGTTCTCCTTTTTAGTATGGGTTTGCGGATCGGTGTAGATGAAAATACCCTTGCTCAAATGGGGAACTATGGTTGGCAAGCTTTTATTTTTGCCTTAGCCACTATTTTCGGCAGTGTAGTCTTTGTTATTTTTTTAGAAAAGATTTTCCTAAAGGAGAAGCTTTTACTTGAGGAAATGGTCACCTCCTCTTTACCTCCCTCTACTTTGGTAGAAGAAGATGAAGAGATGGAAAAGCTCCAAGAAGGGGAGAAGGAGGAGCAGGAAAAGGAAGAACAGGGGAAATTCAATTCCTTTGGGATGATTATCCTGATTTTAGGGGTTTTTATTGCGGGAATTCTTTTAGGAGTAGGCCCCTTTCCCGAAGAAGGAGAAACTTATCTTCCTACTCTTACAGATATTGCCCTCTATTTTACTCTTCTTATGGTAGGAGTTGATTTAGGGTTAAACCGGGATATTTGGAAACATATCTTAAAGGCTGGCTGGCAGGTTCTGCTCCCTCCTATAGGGGTGGCTTTAGGAAGTATTGTAGGGGCTATGCTGGTGGGGATGCTTTTTGGTTGGTCTTTACGGGAAGGAGGAGCAGTTGGGGCTGGTTTTGGTTGGTATAGCCTATCAGGAGTACTGATTTCTGATCTTCACTCTGTCTCATTAGGTACCATTGCTTTTCTCAGCAATATTTTTCGGGAGGTCTTAGCCATTATTTTAGTTCCTATCCTAGCTAAAAAATTAAGCCCCTTAGCTTTAGTTGCACCTGGTGGGGCAACCTCTATGGACTCTACTCTCCCTGTTATAGTGGCTGTAGGGCCTAAGGGAATAGGTATTATAGCTATTATTAGTGGGTTCCTTCTTAGTCTTTCAGTGCCTATTCTGGTTCCTTTAGTTTTAGGCTAGAGCTTTTAGACACATAATCTCTTAGTGTCAGGGATAATATAGAATTGTGATTAATAAATGAAATATAGCAGGATTATTAGAAGTCGTGCCGAAATATGATATGATGTTTACTGAATTTTCTAACGAGCAGCACTATTGTCTACATTTTAGGAGGGACTAGCTTTGTCAGAAGAGAAACGGCTACTTAGAGAAGAAGTTTTAGCAAGACGTAATGCACTAGGGGAAGAAGAAAGAAGGAAAATGAGTCAAGAAATTCGCAGAGTCGTTTCTCAGCTAGAGGAGTTCAAGAATGCCTCTACTATTATGGTCTTTCTCGATTTTGGGGGAGAAGTTGAGACAACTGATCTTGCTCAGCAGATTCTTGATCAGGGGAAACGCTTGATCACCCCTCGCTGTGCTCCCAAACGAGTCTTAATTCCAGCTCTTATCAAGGACTTAGAGAAAGATCTTGAGCCAGGAATGTGGGGTATTAGAGAACCTAAAAAAGAAGGGCTCATAGAAGTGGATCCCCAAGAAATCGATTGCATCATCATGCCAGGAGTCGCTTTTGACCTAGATGGAAACAGGCTAGGTTATGGTGGGGGCTTTTATGATCGTTTTCTGGAGAGAGTTCGTCCGGAAACTCCCCGTATTGCAATTGCATTTCATTGTCAAATTGTTGACAAAGTGCCCGTTGGGGAATTTGATAAAAAAATCCATATGTTAGTAACTGAACAGGGAGTTATGCGTTTTTCCTAAAACGTATAAATTATGGAACAAGGGAGGAGAACCGTTTTGTGTGAGGAGTGTAGAGAACTTGTTGACCCGAAAGAGGTCAAGCTTGAGGAAGTTTTTGCAAAATACAAAAATAGCAAGGGAGCTCTAATTCCTATTCTGCAAGAAGCTCAAGAAATCTACGGATATTTGCCAGAGCATGTGCTAAAACTCATTAGCCAAGCAACTCGGCTACCTGTGGCCAAAATATACGGTGTGGCTACTTTCTATGCCCAATTCCGTCTAACTCCAATTGGCCGCAATGTTATTAGTATGTGTTTAGGTACAGCTTGCCATGTTCGAGGTGGGGCTAAAGTACTGGAGGCTATCGAGAAAGAGGCTCAGGTTAAAGATGGGCAAACTTCCGAAGACGGACGCTTTACTTTGGAAATCGTCAACTGTATCGGTGCCTGCGGGCTAGCTCCAGTAATCTCCATTAACTCCAATGTCCATGGTAAATTAGTTGCTGAACAAATTCCGGAAATCCTGGCACAGTATGAATAGGGGGAATAGGGATGAGTGTAGAAGGGAAAAAACAAGTCTTTATCTGTGCCGGTACAGGATGTGTATCATCAGGTGCAGATAAAGTTGTTAAAAAGCTGGAAGAAGAAGTTAAACGTCAGAATCTTGAAGATAAAATTCAACTAATTCCCACAGGTTGCAGAGGCTTTTGTGAACAAGGGCCCACTTTAGTAGTAGAACCTAGTAAGAAGTTTTACCGTCAGGTCCAACCGGAAGATATTCCGGAAATAGTGGAAAAAGAATTAGGTAAAGGGGAAAGTATCGAAAAGTTTTTCTATGTGGATCCTAATACAGATCAAATCGTCAATTCTTATGAAGATATCTGTTTCTTTTCCAAACAAACTCGGATCTCTCTGCATAACTGTGGATTTATAGATCCTACGAAAATTGAAGATTATCTGGAACGTGGAGGGTATGAAGGTTTAAAGAAAGCCTTATCTATGGATCCAGAAAAAATAATAGAGGAAGTAAAAAGCTCTGGACTCCGGGGTCGGGGTGGTGCAGGTTTCTCCACTGGTTTAAAATGGAGTTTGTGTAAAGCTACACCATCTGATAAAAAATATGTGATCTGTAATGCTGACGAAGGGGATCCAGGGGCATTTATGGATCGAGGGCTTTTAGAAGGGGATCCTCATTCCATCATTGAGGGTATGCTTATTGGTGCTTATGCTATTGGTGCTGATGAGGGTTATGTTTATGTTCGGGCTGAATACCCCCTAGCAATTGAGAATTTGCAAATTGCCATTAAGCAAGCAGAAGAGAAAAACCTCTTAGGGAAAAATATTTTAGGATCTGATTTTAGCTTTAAATTACATATCAGTGCTGGAGCTGGGGCTTTCGTTTGTGGTGAGGAGACAGCACTGATGGCCTCTATTGAAGGAGAACGAGGAATGCCTCGGGTTCGTCCTCCTTTCCCTGCCCAAAAGGGATTATGGGGCAAACCTACCAATATCAATAACGTAGAGACCTGGTCTAATATTCCCCATATTCTACGTAATGGTGCAGAGTGGTATGCTCAATATGGTACTGAGAAAAGTAAAGGGACCAAGATCTTTGCTCTCACTGGTAAAGTGAATAATACTGGCTTAGTAGAAGTTCCCATGGGCATGACTTTACGGGAAATCATCTTCGAAATCGGCGGGGGAATTCAAGGTGGCAACAAATTCAAAGATGTCCAAATCGGTGGACCTTCAGGTGGATGTCTCCCTGAAGAAATGCTTGATCTAGCAGTAGATTATGAAACCCTCACTGAGGCTGGAGCAATGGTTGGCTCTGGTGGCCTAGTTATTATGGATGAAACCACTTGTATGGTGGACATTGCTAAATTTTTCGTTAATTTCTCCCAGGCGGAATCCTGTGGTAAATGTACCCCTTGCCGGGAAGGAAACAAACGGATGTGGGAAATGCTAGAACGAATCACCAAGGGAGAAGGGGAATTAGAAGATCTAGATAAATTAGAACAGCTAGCCCTCACTATTAAGGAAACCTCCCTTTGCGGCTTAGGTCAAAACGCACCTAACCCAGTTCTAGCGACTCTGAAATATTTCCGTGATGAGTTCGTAGAGCATATTGAAGATAAGAAGTGTCGAGCTGGTGCTTGTCAAGATCTCTTAACCTATCGGATCGATCCAGATAAATGTAAGAGATGTAGCATTTGTGCTAGAAACTGCCCTGTTAACTGTATTACAGGGGATAAAAATACACCTTATGTAATTGATGAGGAAGCTTGTATTAAATGTGGTGCTTGTATGGAAAGATGTAAATTTGACGCAGTATTACTGGTTTAGTGGAAGGAGTGAGTTTTAGTGGAATGGTTTAATATAACCATTGATGAAAAGGAATACCAGGTTCCTAAGGGCAGCACTGTTTTAGAAGCCTGCCGGATGCATGATATTCCCATCCCAACCCTTTGCCAAGATCCTGAACTAACCAACGCCGGGGCTTGCCGCCTTTGTGTTGTGGAAATTGATGGAATGCGTAATCTACCTGCTTCCTGTGTTACCCAAGTTAATCAGGGTATGGTAGTAAAAACTCAAACAGAAAGGGTGCGGAGTGCTCGGAAAGTAATCCTAGAACTCTTAGTAGCTAATCACCCCTTAGACTGTATGACTTGTCAGAAGATGGGAGATTGTTCTCTAGCTGAGTATGCCTATGAATATGGTGTAACTGGCCAAGATTACCAAGGAGCTCGCCGGGAGTTACCTATTGATGATAGTAATCCCTTTATTCTTAGGGATCCTAATAAATGTGTCCTTTGTGGGAAATGTGTTCGAGCCTGTGAAGAAATTCAAGGTCGCAGTGTCCTAGATTTCTTTAAGCGGGGCTTTGACTCCCAAGTAGGGCCAGCTTTTGATGTCCCTTATAGTGAGTCTGATTGTGTCTTCTGTGGCTCCTGTGTTGCTGTTTGTCCTGTAGGAGCCTTAGTGGAGAAGAAGATGGTTGGGGTAGCTCGCCCCTGGAATGTGAAAAAGGTCCAGACTACCTGTCCATTCTGTGGCACAGGCTGTAACTTTGACTTAAATGTTGCTAACGGCAAAGTTATAGGAGTAACCTCCAATCCTGAAGCCCCAGTCAATGGCAAAGCTCTTTGTGTCAAGGGACGTTTCGGC
>JAAZLD010000263.1 GCA_012799495.1 Desulfitobacterium sp.
CAAAATCATCACCATCGACCCCATCTTTTCTGCAACAGCTAATGAATCTGATGAATATATCCCTATTGTCCCCGGTTCTGACCTCATGCTTGTCTTAGCCATGATAAGGGAGATCATCAATGAAAATTTTATCAACATGGAGTTTGTTAAGAGAAGGACCACTGCTTCCTTCCTAGTCCGAAAGGATAATGGTAAGGTCCTGCGGAAAAGGGACTTTAATCCAGAGTTGCCTGAGGAAGAAGATGATTACTATGTCTGGGATAAGGTAGCAAATGCTCCCGCCCTTCTCAAAGAAGGCCCTAAAGATGTAGAGATTGAAGGGAGTTTTACCATTCAGGGAGTGGAAGTGGAGACTACCTTTACCTTACTGAAGAATCATGTTCAGGAATACACCTTAGAAAAAGCCAGTGAATATACCAAGATTCCTGTAGAAAAGATTCAAGAATTAATCCAAACATATCTAGATGGTCCTACCATGATCTACACTAACTATGGAATAGACCACTACCAAAATGGCCATCTCTGGTCCCAGGCTGCTTTCATCATGGCTTCTCTGACTGGCAATATCGGTGTGAAAGGGGCAGGGTTTGTAGGGTTATTTGTCCAAAATATTCCCTTAAACTATTCGGGAATGTATGTCACCAATAGAAAATTTGCTGCTGGAAAATCCATTCCCCAAACGGAATTTTACAAAGCTGTCAGAGAACAGGCTATTGAAGGTAAACCTTATCCTCTCAAAGCCATGTACACAACCAGCTCTAATTCCATGAGTAATTTTGCCCAACAGGGCAGCTGGTTTACCGATGTGCTACCAAATTTGGAGTTTATCGTAGTGGCAGATACTGAACTAACAGATACAGCCCGTTATGCCGATATTGTTTTACCAGCCTCCTTTTGGTTTGAAGTAAATGAATTGAGAATCGCTTACAACAACCCTTATATTTATATCCAGGAAAAAGCTATCGAACCACTATATGAAAGTAAACCTGATGGAGAAATCATTTCTCTCATAGCTCGTAAAATGGGGTTAGAGAAGTATTTTCCTGAAGGAATGGATGATCTAGCCTGGATAAAAGTCTTACTAGACTCGGATAAATTGCGGAAAAAGGGGATCACTTTTGAAAAACTAATGGCAGAAAAAGTGGTCCGGGGAACAGGTACAAGAGAAAAACCGTATATTCGGGGTGAAAAATACTTCTACACTCCTACTGGCAGGGCTCAGCTTTATTGTGAAAACCCCAAACCGCGAGTGAATTATGGCCAAGATCTCACTGGAATTATCGAAAAGGAAAGGCTGCCGTATTTCAAGCCTCCGGGTGAAGCTTGGTCCAATAATCCTCTTTTTAAAAAGTATCCTCTGGTATTCATACAGGAACACTCAATATACCGTACTCACAGCCAGTGGTTTAATGTACCGACCCTTCTTGAACTGAATCCCGACCCATTAGCAAAAATCAGCTATCAAGATGCAGAAGAGCGAGGAATTACAACAGGAGATATAGTAGAAGTTTTCAATGACCGCGGAAGAGTTGTCCTCAAAGCCCTAGTTGATCGGACTATGGCACCGGGAGTACTAAGTATTCCAAAAGGTTGGCAGA
>JAAZLD010000264.1 GCA_012799495.1 Desulfitobacterium sp.
AAGCACTCGACATCGCCAAGCAGATGGGAATTACTCCCCAAGAAGGTGTCTATGCTGGAATGAGCGGGCCTAGCTATGAAAGTCCTGCAGAAATTCGCTTTTTACGGACCATCGGTGCTGATTTGGTCGGAATGTCCACCGTCCCAGAAGTCATCGTTGCCAATCATGGCGGCATGAGGGTGTTAGGAATATCCTGTGTAACCAATATGGCAGCAGGGGTTCTTCCTGAACCCTTAAACCATCAAGCAGTAGTGGAAACAGCAGAACGAGTGCAAAGGACCTTTGTTAAGTTAGTACAGGAGCTAGTTAAAGAGTTATAAAAGTTAGCTGCGTTACAGACACTCGGACACTACGGTCCCAAAGTAAACTGTGGAGATGAAGAGATGCGTATTGTGGATCTAATTAACAAAAAGAAAATCGGTCAGGCTTTAACTAGGGAAGAAATTGATTTTTTCGTCCAAGGTTATGTAAAAGGTGAGATCCCCGATTACCAAATTTCCGCTCTTTATATGGCAATCTACTTCCAGGGGATGAATGATGAGGAAATAGCCCATTTGACCATGGCTTATGTAAACTCCGGAGAAGTTATCGATTTATCCGGCATTACAGGAGTAAAAGTTGATAAACACTCCACAGGAGGGGTAGGGGATAAAATCAGTCTGATTGTGATTCCCTTAGTTGCTTCTCTAGGAATTCCTGTAGCCAAAATGAGTGGGAGAGGATTGGGCCATACTGGAGGAACAATTGATAAACTTGAGTCTATTCAAGGTTTTAAAACAGACTTAAGTACAGAGGATTTTATTAAAAATGTAAATGAATACGGTATGTCTATTGTTGGTCAAACGGCTAACCTAACCCCTGCAGATAAGCTAACCTATGCCCTCCGGGATGTTACTGGAACAGTGGATAGCATTCCCCTCATTGCAAGTTCCATCATGAGTAAAAAAATAGCCTCAGGTGCCGATGCCATCGTCCTAGATGTTAAGGTGGGCTCCGGAGCTTTTATGAAGTCTCTGGAAGAGGCTACAAAACTTGCTGAGTGTATGGTGCAAATAGGGAAATCTTTAAATAAAAAAACCATCGCGGTAATCTCAGATATGAATCAGCCATTGGGCCATGAAGTGGGTAACGCCAATGAAATCAAAGAAGTCATCTCAGTCTTAAAGGGTAAAGGGGCTGAAGATGAGACTACGGTTGCCTTAACTATTGCCACCTATATGGCCATTGCCAGCGGAAAATACCAGGATTTTGACTCTACTTATGCAAAGTTAGAAGAAGTGATCTCCTCGGGTCAAGCTATTGCTAAATTTAAAGAGCTTATCTCTATCCAAGGGGGCGATCCTCAAATCGTCGATGAACCAACAAAGTTGCCCCAAGCTAAATTCCAGATTGAAATACTTTCAGAGAAGTCAGGATATATAAGCGAGATGGATGCAGAAAAAATTGGCCTAGTAGCAATGGTCCTAGGAGCAGGCAGGAAGAAGAAAGAGGATCTAATCGATCACGCTGCAGGAGTAACACTTCTGAAAAAGGTTGGGGATTATGTAAAAGTTGATGAGCCTCTTTGTATTCTTCAGACCAATCATGCCAATCTTAAAAACGTAGAAATAGATCTCTTAAAAGCTTATACATTCCAGGACCATAAGCCTAAACAAATGAAATATATCTACAAAGTAATCGAGTGAGCCCTCTAATAATCCTCCCCAAAAATGGTAAGTATAATTTATATAATCATAACCTAAATATGATAATTACAATTCTTAGCAAATATGAATGAAATACTTACAAAAGCTCCCTAGGTGAACTAGGGGGCTATTTAATTCCAGCATCAAGTCATAAGATGAGCTATTTTCACGTAATCTCTTAACGTAGTCTCTTAAATTAACACTAAACTTGAGACAACTTAATACTGAAAACTTAATCTCTTACGTACTCTCTTAAAAGTGAAATTTGGGAGTGACTTAAGATGCGTGAAAAAAAGGTGTATTCCTTAGCAGGGGATACTACTACAGCTCATCGTTATGCTGTAATAGGGAATGCAGATCGCTTTTTGAAACATAAACATGCCTATAAAGCCTGGCAAACCTTAAGACAATTCGGTTGTATTGTTTATCCGGTAGCTGAGGATTTGCAGCGTTTAGAAGGATTTAGAGTATATTCCGGATTAGAGGCTTTACAGAATAAAGTGGATGTTGTGGTTCCTTGTCTGAAATGGGAATTGATTCCTGATATTATCAGTCAAGCTCAAAAGTGTGGAGCTAAGTTTGTTTGGTTTCAAGAAGGAAATTGGACAGAAGAGTTCCAAGAGCAAGCTGATACTTTAGGCATGCAAGTAGTGCAAGGGTGTATCTTAAAACACAAAATTTATCCTAAGCCCTTTGGTTTTTTTCATCCTTGCTACTGGCATGGATTAAGATCTCCTAAGGCTCCGAAAAGGCGCTAGCTTCTATCACATTTATTTACCAACTATATACCAACTATATACCGGATTCTCTATACAATAGAGCAGATTTCATATATAATCGGACGTAGTGCAAGTGACTGACTATTCAGACAACCACTGCTCAATAAGATATAGGTTAGCCGGGAGGAGAGAAATGAAGCATATTCTTGTAGAAAATCTTAAGGGAGTACGTACTTTAACCCTCAATAGGCCGGAACGTTTAAATGCTATCAATGATCAATTAAGTACAGAAATTATTCAGGCTATTAACGAAGGCTCAGCTGATGATGAAGTAAGGGTAATCGTTATAACTGGAAAAGGATGGGGATTTTGCGCCGGTCTTGATTTGGTAGAGAGGTCGAAGAAGGATGGTTTCTCCCAATTGTCTCGCCGTGAACAATTAGATGAGCTTGGCTGGGTTGGTCATCAAGCATTAAGTATTATTAATTGTGACAAACCAGTTATTGCCGCCATCAATGGAGCGGCTGCAGGAGCGGGGTTAGCTCTTGCTCTGGCTTGCGATCTTCGCTTTATGGCCTCAGATGCCAAAGTAACCACAGGATATATTCGCCGGGGTCTTAGTCCTGACGGAGGAATGACTTATTTTTTACCCCGCTTAGTAGGAATGACTAAAGCTGCAGAATTAATCTACACCGGTCGGGATATTTATGCTGAAGAGGCTGAAAAGATTGGATTAGTCAATGGAGTCTTTGACCAAGAAAAATTTATGGATAAAGTTATGGATTATGCAATTCAACTTGCGGAAGGGCCGCCTATTGCATTGACTTACGCTAAAAGATTGCTAGTTGCCAGTACAGAAACAGATCTAGTGCCCCTTCTCAAACAAGAGCTAGCTTCCATCAAACTTTGCTTTCAAACAAAAGATGTCCAAGAAGGAGTAAGAGCCTTTGCAGAAAAAAGAAAACCTATCTTTAGAGGGGAGTAAATAAATAATCCAGTGGAATAAATTATTAATAAGGACCGTTGTCCTGCGTAGGAAATACCTACGTGGAGCAACGGTCTTTTGTTTTTACCATATATGTACTTCTCAAAAACTTTCTTTCCATCATTATTGTTTCGATTCTAACGAGATAGAATTCATTTTTCTGGGGATAATAAAACAAACATATCTTAAAGGGGGTAAAAGGGAATGCGCAAATTAGCTTTGCTCTTTACTTTGTTCCTAGTTTTCGGAAATTTAGTTTATCCTTCTCAGGCACAGGGGGC
>JAAZLD010000265.1 GCA_012799495.1 Desulfitobacterium sp.
ATCAAAGAGATTAGGGCTCACCATGATGCTCGCTTACAAGAAATTAGGGGTATTTTGGCTTCAGGTAAAAAGACGGTAATTGAGACAGCTTCCCAAATGCACTGGGATTTGAACTATGATGACTGGAGTAAGTTTCCCTTAGCCCAAAAGTGGTTTGCTGCGGGAGAGGCTATGTCTCATCTGGAACATTTGGCTTTTTTAGGTGAAGCTGAGCGAGTAAAGGAAGGCAAGGAAACATATTATCTGTTAAAATAGTGGTGAGGTGTTGTAAATACTGAGGAGTGAGAAAATGCAGATAAAAAGCTCAGTTGAAACAGAAGTGCTAAAAATTGAAGGTAGGGAACGGAAGCTAACAAAAGAACAAGTAGTAGTTGAAAAAGCCCTCACTATTTATATTAACGACAAAGAATTTGCCACCATGGTTTGTACACCTGAACAAGAAAAGGAATTGGTAGTAGGGTTTCTCTGTTCTGAAGGTATTATCACAGATTTAGAACAGCTTAAGAAAGTAACCATAGATAATCGAGAAGGTATTGTCTGGGTAGAAACTACTGGAGAGAGTACTTTAAGTGAAGAACTTTTTCTTAAACGTTACTTAACTTCTTGCTGTGGCAAGGGAAAAAGCTCTTTTTATTTCGTTAATGATGCAAGGTTAGCCCAAAAAGTTGAAAGCGATCTCGTAGTTACTCCTCAGGAGATTAGTGGCTATGTCAGGCTTTTGGAAGAAGAAATATCAGAACTTTTTCGCCTTACCGGTGGTGTTCATGTAGGTGCTCTTATATCTCAAGGTCAAATTGACCATAGTACGGTGGATATAGGGAGACATAATGTTTTAGATAAATTATATGGTTACGCTTTCATGCAAAAATTAGATTTGTCCCAAAGTATTATTATTTTTAGTGGGAGAATTTCTTCGGAGATTTTAATTAAAACAGCCAAAATGGGGTGTCCCATTATCGTAGGGGTATCTGCCCCCACAGATTTGGCCCTGCGTTTAGCCGACGAACTAGGTATAACCATCATAGGTTTTGCCCGTGGTCAGCGGATGAATATCTATACCCATCCCCAACGGATAATTCAGAGCTAGTTTAAGAAAAAGAGGACAAATGCTAGACAGGGAAACATAGAATAGAAGATGCATTTAAATAGAAAAATAAAGGCTCTAAAAGCAAGTTAGATCGCTTTTAGAGCCTTTAAATTCCACATTCTTAAGAATGACCATAAAATATAAAGATTAAAAATAAATGCACTAGAAAGAAATTATCTAGAACCAAATTATCTAGAAATAACCCACTAAAATTAATACATTAAAAACTATTAGAAATGAAAATCTTCAGCTGGGACTGTTACCACAAGTACTTTGCGAGGGCTATCATTGTCTTTTTGATCCCAGTGCAGGAGGGAGGCATCAAAATACAAAGAATCTCCTGCTTTCAGGGTATAGTCTTCCTTGGCTATCGAGATAGCGCTTTCACCCTCTAAAACATAGATTAATTTTACACCTTCATGAGAATAAATATCTTCATCCTGTTCAGGAACATCGGCGAAGTATGCCCCCATAATATTAGTCCGGTTTTTATCAATTAACATGCGCCAGTTTTTGCCCTTGTTTGTGAGAACTTCTTGTTCTTCTTGTTTGAGGTGACTATAGACTACTTCTTCTTCCATGTTTAAGAAGAAAGATTCTAAGGGAACTTGAAGAACATTGGCAATATTCCTTAGGGTTGCCAGGGATGGACTGACAATATCCCGTTCGATTAGGCTAATGTAGCCATTGCTTAGTTCTAATTTTTCTGCAAGCTGAGTCGTAGTGAGACGACGTCTTTTGCGGACAGTCCTGATAAACTCACCGACTTTGATCATAGGAATTCCTCCAGTCTAAGAATCATCTAATCCGAGTACTTTAAAAGATCTCAGGTGGTGTTGTGGCAACAAATAACTTCAGTAAAGAAGGGGATTTGGAGCTTATCCAGTGGGGGACAGCACCATTAAAGAACAGGGAATCGCCCTCTCGCAAATGGAATTCTTTTTGGGCAATGTGGAATTTCATTTCCCCCTCCATAACATATATAAGCTTAGCTCCGGAATGAATCATGATATCATCATCGGAAAGCTCAGTAATTTCAGCAATATAGGCTCCTAACTGGTTCCGATAGCCGGTATTATTGATTAGAAATCTTATTGTAGTACCTGGAGAGATGGTGATTCTGCGCTGGGCATCCTCTGGTATATGTGTCGACGTGATCTGGGGATTGACAAAAAAGGATGAAATAGGATAGCCCAAAGCCAAGGCAATTTTCTCCAAAGTATCCAAAGATGGACTTGCAAGATTACGTTCAATTTGACTAAGGTGACTTATAGTAAGTTCTGTTTTTTCAGCTACATCTTTTAAACTTAACTTATGAGTTTTGCGTAAGTGACGAATTGCAGTACCTAGATCTCCCAAAAATACCACCCTCCTGAAATGCTTGGACTTAACAAATATATTTATTTTATAAGCTTTAGTGTATCATAATATAGCCAATCTGTCCTACAAATCATTAAATATTCACAATTATATGAAAATAAGAGTGCTAAGATTGGCTAAATGATTAACATTTAAGTAAAGTTTAGTTCAGATTATTAAGGATCATTAAAAAATATTAAGATACAAAGAAATTGTTAAGAAAGTGTAGGTAGTAATATGTTCTATACAAATATCAAAGAAGGAAGATTTATTTCCCGTCCCAATCGTTTCATTGCTCATGTGGAGATTGAAGGACAGGAAGAAATCTGTCATGTGAAAAATACTGGCCGCTGCAAAGAATTACTTCTTCCTGGTGCTAAAGTTTTCCTTCAAGAATCTGCTAATCCTAATCGAAAAACTAAATTTGATCTCATTGGGGTGTACAAGGGGGACTTACTAGTCAATATTGACAGCCAAGTACCTAACAAAGTTTTTCGGGAGTGGCTGGAAAAAACCAACTATATTCCCCACTTAACAACTATCAGACCAGAATATAAGTATAAAAACTCCCGCTTTGATTTTTATCTTGAAGGAGATGGGAAGAAGATTCTAGTGGAAGTGAAAGGAGTTACTCTGGAAGAAGAGGGGGTTGCCCTCTTCCCAGATGCTCCTACTGAACGGGGAGTAAGGCATATTTATGAATTATGTGAGGGGAGAGAAGATGGTTTCGAGGCTTATATAGTCTTTATTATCCAGATGAAAGGGATTAAGTATTTTATCCCTAATGTGAAAACTCATCCGGCCTTTGGGGAAGCTCTTAAATATGCTACAGCAAGAGGGGTAAATGTATTGGCTTTAGATTGCCTAGTTACGGAAGATTCTATTACAGCGGATCAATTTATAGAAGTAAGAGTTTAAATCAAGATACTTCTCATAACCTGTATCACCTTATCCTGTTCTTCCTCTGTGAGACTTGAACCGGATGGTAGGCATACTCCTTGAGCAAAAAGCTCATCAGATACGCTACGATTTTCCTCATGGGTAAAATACAAACAGTCTTTAAAAACTGGCTGTAAATGGAGAGGTTTCCAGACAGGACGTCCTTCAATATTATG
>JAAZLD010000266.1 GCA_012799495.1 Desulfitobacterium sp.
AATCAGTTCTTAAACCAAAAAGATCGAATTCTTGCTCTCCCTCCCCCCGGCGGCGAATTTCCCACCGCACATCTCTACCTACTACCTTTAAGGGGGAATTCACTGATTGGGCTTTTTCCTGAATAACTTGCAGGACCTGAGGACGGCTTGCAGCAGTAATGGTTATACTATTAGGCTTGATTATTCCTGCCTTTACTTGGGCTATTTCCTCATAGGTATTCCCTAGATAGTCCATATGGTCGATACCTACATTCGTAATGACGGAAATTAAAGGATTAACTACATTAGTAGAGTCAATAGAACCTCCTAGCCCTACTTCTAAAAGTACTAAATCCACATTTTGGGAAGCAAAGTACATTAAGGCCATGGCGGTATTTACTTCAAATTCTGTAGGGTGTTCAAATCCTTCATTAACCATCTCTTCTAAATGAGGGCGGAGGGTTCGAATAAGGCTGGTAACTTCCTCTTTAGGGATCAATTCACCACTGATGGTGATCCGCTCCCGGTAATCATGGAGGTGGGGGGAGGTAAATACCCCCACCCGATAACCAGCCTCCATCATAATCTTGGCCACCATATTGGTTGTTGAACCTTTACCATTAGTACCACCAATATGAACAACTTTCAGTCTTTTTTCTGGATTGCCCACTCGTTTAAGAAGTTCCTCAATCCTACCTAGACCAAAATTAAAGCCAAACTTAGTTAGATTCACAAGGTAATCTTTGGCTTCCCTATATTCCTTTTCCCTTAATTCTAAATCTTTTTGGTCACTCAACCTGGCGTTCCCCTTCCCTGAGTAGTCTTTAAGGGCTAGTTAAATCTTTTTAATCCCTTGATTTTTTATAGCTCTCTTCTCTTTTTTCTCTTTTAATCCTTTAGGTTCTTCTAGTTTTTTCGGCTCTTTTAGTTCTAAAACTCTTGAACTCCTAAAATCTTAATCTCCTATATTTCTTTCAATTCAGCCAAGCGAATTTGAAGAGCCTCAATACGAGCATTTACTCCTTCTAGCTTTTCTCTTTCTTTGGCAACTACTTCTGCCGGAGCCTTAGAGACAAATCCTTGGTTACTTAGTTTTCCTTCCAAACGAGCCCGCTCTTTATTAGCCTGAGCGATCTCCTTCTCTACCCGGGCAATCTCTTTATCTAAATCCAAGAGACCTCGCAATGGTAGATATACTTCTACCTCCCCTAGAACAGCACTAGCTGCTTGAGGTGGCTTGGATTCTAATTTCTCGTATATATCCAAACTGGAGCCCCCGGCTAAGTTTTTAATGCTCATTTCACCTTTTTCTAATGTCTTTCTAGATTCTTCTTCAGAAGCAACTAAGATAATCTCTGCTTTCCGTCCAGGTTGAACATTCATTTCTGCCCGAATATTGCGGATAGCTTTGATAGTATCCATGATTAAACTCATTTCCTTTTCAGCTTCTGGGTCAGCATAGCCTTTAGCCTGGGGCCAGGATTGGATCATAATACTTTCTTCTGCCCCCGGGAGGTTCTGCCAAATTTCTTCCGTAATAAAAGGCATATAAGGATGTAAGAGTCTCATAGTTCCTTCTAAAACCTCTGTAAGGATTGATTGAACGGTATGGCGAGCTTCTGGATGCTCCTTATCATAGAGGCGACCTTTAGCCAGTTCAATATACCAATCACAGAACTCATTCCAAATGAATTCGTAAAGAAGGCGTGCTCCTTCTCCTAGATCAAATTTCTCTAAAGCGTCAGTTACTTCTTGGACAGTCTTTTCATATCTGGAGAGAATCCAGCGATCCTCCATTCTAAGCTCTCCCCGAGGACCTTCTTCATAGTCCTGAAGATTAAGAAGAACAAATCGGGAAGCATTCCAAATCTTATTAGCAAAGTTACGGGTAGCTTCTAATCTTTCTGGATGAAAACGGAGATCATTTCCTGGCGTATTACCAGTTATGAGCATAAAGCGTAATGTATCTGCGCCATATTTTTCGATTACTTCTAATGGATCCACTCCATTACCTAAGGATTTGGACATTTTTCTTCCTTGAGCATCGAGAACTAGCCCATGAATCATAACCTTTCTAAAAGGTACATCTTTCATGAATTCTAGACCCATAAAGACCATACGGGCAACCCAGAAGAAAATGATATCCCGGCCAGTGACTAAAACAGAGGTAGGATAAAAAGCTTCTAATTCAGGTGTCTTCTCTGGCCAACCCATGGTGGAAAAGGGCCATAATCCGGAAGAAAACCAAGTATCTAACACATCAGGATCCTGTTCAATTTTTGAAGAATTACATTTTGGACAAGATTTAGGATCTTCTTTAGCGCAAATTTCCGCACCACAATCCTCACAATACCAAACAGGAATCCGATGACCCCACCACAATTGACGGGAAATACACCAGTCCCGAATACTCTCAAGCCAGCCTGAATAAATCTTAGCAAAACGCTCTGGAACAAATTCCAGCTGGCCATTCTTTACTACTTCCATAGCAGGCTCAGCTAAGGGTTTCATTTTAACAAACCACTGCTTGCTAACCACTGGTTCAATAATTGTGGCACAGCGATAACACTCACCTACCGCATGATGGTGATCTTCTGTTTTTAAAAGAACGCCTAAATCCTCAAGGTCTTTAACGATCTTTTTGCGGGCTTCAAAGCGTTCTAATCCCTGATATTTCCCCGCATTTTCATTTAAGTTTCCTTCCCGATCGATAATATTGACAGAAGGTAGATCATGGCGTAAGCCCATTTCAAAGTCATTAGGATCATGGGCAGGGGTAATTTTTACAGCACCAGTACCAAATTCCCGATCTACATACTCATCGGCGATGATAGGGATTTCACGACCCACCAGAGGTAAAATAATCGTCTTACCTATTAAATGTTTATAACGCTCATCTTCGGGGTGAACAGCTACCGCTGTATCTCCCAACATTGTTTCTGGTCGAGTAGTAGCTACTACTAAGTACTCATCACTATCTTTCAAAGGGTAACGCAAATGCCAAATATGGCCATCCCGCTCCACATGCTCCACTTCAATATCGGAGATAGTGGTATTACATTGAGGACACCAGTTTACAATATAGTTTCCCCGATAGATTAGCCCCTTTTCACACAGATCCACAAAAACTTCCCGTACAGCCCGGGAACAACCTTCATCCATGGTAAACCGTTCCCGAGACCAGTCACAGGAGGCACCTAAACGGCGTAACTGCTGAGTGATACGACCTCCATAGAGGTTTTTCCAATCCCAAACCCGCTCTAAAAACTTTTCCCGGCCTAATTCATGACGATTAGTCCCTTCTTTAGCTAACTGTTCCTCCACTCTAGCTTGAGT
Organism: Desulfitobacterium sp.; assembly: GCA_012799495.1. Lineage (GTDB taxonomy): Bacteria > Bacillota > Desulfitobacteriia > Desulfitobacteriales > Desulfitobacteriaceae > Desulfitobacterium. The sequence goes on from JAAZLD010000266.1 coordinate 3,316, forward strand.
GGCAATCCCAGCATGATCTGTACCAGGTAGCCAAAGGGTGTTATACCCTTGCATCCGTTTGAAGCGGGTAAGAATATCTTGAATAGTATTATCAATAGCATGTCCCAAATGTAAAGCACCTGTTACATTTGGAGGAGGCATAACAATACTAAAGTTCTCCTTCTCAGGAGAAATCTTTCCTTTAAAATATCCTTTTTCCTCCCAGATGGGATACCATTTTCCTTCGACTTTACTAGGATCATATACCTTCTCCATTTGAAACTCTTCCGCCATAATAATATACCCCTTTCTAGTACTCTAATAACTCCTTTTTAGCTCCATTTTTCCTTCAAAAAAGTCCTTCATCCAGTAAAGGACGAAGGACTCGCGATACCACCTTTTTTCAAGGAATAACTAACCCCTAAGACATATGTCTAAGAATAATATTTCCATATGCCAAAAGCGTAAACATATCCCTTGCACTCTTAACGCTATAACGGGCTGCCCGTCAAGGATTACTACTACTTCACCCTTGCCCCTCCTGTGCGACCCTAGCCCCAACACTGAAAAGGCTCTCACCATTTGCCCTTCTCTCTGAACAGTTTGTAGACTATTCCTCACATTCTTTGGGTTCTAAATCAATATTTTCTAAGTATTCATTATAACTATCTCTTAGTTCAATGTCAAAGATTGGAGAAGAACTTTGTACAATATTTATTTTATCGAAAACTACTCCCAAACTTGAATTTCCTGTGGTACAATAAGGATGCAAGAATGTAACTATATATACCCACTCCTTATTTACCCTTCACTTTTATTTAATATTTAATACATATAATTCAGAGATAATCAGCATTTCCTATTCTACAATTATTCGACACTTATCTTGTTTTTTCACCATTGAACCATGTAAAATAGCTGATTATATGACAAATTTCACATTAACAAAGGTGCAAGGAGGACTTTATGACGAATTTTCTTAATCGCATTAGCGAGTTCTTTTTCAAGCGTTCCCGGATCGTCCGGTGGTGGTTTAACCTTTCAGTTGTATCGAAACTAATACTAGCTTTTGGTATTAATGCTCTTATTACCTTTTTAGCTGGTGGTTCAATTTACTTAATGGTTCAAACTGGAGTGGATTTGTCTAAAAGTATTAACCTTTACCTTGTTCTTATGATTATAGCCTCTTTAATTAGTTTGCTTTACGGCTGTTATGTCGCCTTTTTAATCTCCACACCCCTAAGACGGAGTGTAAGCTTTGCCGAACAAGTAGCTAAAGGTGATCTGACAGCTACTATATATAACATGGGACAAAAGGATGAATTAGGGAACTTATGTGAGTCTCTAAACCAAATGAGCGAAAACTTCCGTATTCTTGTTGGAGGGATTACCCAAAGTGCAGATGTCTTTGCTGAGTCCTCTAAAATCCTCTCTACCCAAGCAGAGGCTACTTCTGAATCTGCCCAACTAGTATCTGACTCCATCCATCAAGTAGCCCATGGCTCCCAAAATCAAGCTAATAGTGTCCAAAATATTATGGACTCTATCCAATCTATGGCTCATGGAATACGACAAATTGAAGATAATATTCGTCTAGCAGACGATTCCTCTAACCAGTCCCTTGCCCTGGCGGAAGAAGGAGATAAGGCCATGACAGTGGTCAATCTCCAAATGGAGCAAATACATAACACTGTAGATCATACAGGACAAATTATTTCCGCCTTAGGGGAAAAGTCAGCGGTTATTGGCTCTATTGTTGAAACTATTAAAGCCATCTCTGATCAAACTAATCTCTTAGCTTTGAATGCAGCTATTGAGGCTGCCCGAGCTGGTGAACATGGCCGGGGCTTTAGCGTAGTAGCTGAAGAAGTCCGGAAATTAGCAGAACAATCTACTCTTTCCAGTGCTCAAATTGAATCAATTATTTCTGATATTAAGACCAGTCTCGATGAAGCCATTGCTAGTATGGATTCCGAAAAAGAAGTGGTTCAAAGTGGAGCAACCGCTATTCATAATGCTCATCAATCCTTCTCCCGAATCAAAGAAAGCACTCAGCTTCTTAATGAGCAAATCCAAGAAATTGCGGCTCTGTCCAGCGGCATAACCCAAAGTGCTGATGTTATCGCCCACGAAGTTACCCAAGTAGCTTCTATCTGTCAAGAGACCACAGCTCAATCAGAAGAAGTAGCTAGCAGCAGCTCCGAGCAAATGACAGCCATGCAAGAAATCAACCATTCTGCTCAAGAGCTCTCAACTACAGCTCAAGAGTTACAAGTGGCCGCTAGGAAGTTTATTTTAGAGTAGATTTATGATTGGGGTAGGTCTATAAAAAATATATAAGCAAAGTCTCTTGCCGTTATATGGCGAGAGACTTTTTGTTTGGGGCGAGTAATTGTTTTTGTTTGGGTCATGTAGCAAAATTATTCAACGTTCACTCGTCGCGTGGCGGAATCGTTCACTTTTGAATAATTTTGCTACGCTTTTGGGTCATAGGGATCGCTAGGAACGACTCAAATACGAAAAAATACTTTACCGTAATTGTTTTGCTTGGGTCGTGTAGCGAAATTATTCAACGTTCACTCGTCGCGTGGCGGAATCGTTCACTTTTGAATAATTTTGCTACGCTTACGGGTCATTGGGTTCGCTAGGAACGACTCAAATACGAAAAAATACTTTACCGTAATTGTTTTGCTTGGGTCGTGTAGCGAAATTATTCAACGTTCACTCTGACGCGTGGCGGAATCGTTCACTTTTGAATAATTTTGCTACGCTTTTGGGTCATAGGGATCGCTAGGAATGATTTCAGATCTGAGGGACGTCCTATTTCTCAAAACCTTAGCTCAGAATTCCCGAAAGTTCTCGGAGCAATGAGCTATCAAAACCTCTTTTTCTCGACCCCAAAGAGCAGCTTATCATACATAAGAGAGCGATTTACGCGGGAGGGCGTCAAAGGAACGAAGTTCCCGCAGCTATAGCGGAGCCACAGGTTCACTTTAGGTACTACCCTAGGGTTTGGCGAAGCTGCTGCGGAAACGAGTTCCTTAGCCCGGAGCGTTTGAGCGAACGTTGTATGATAAGCTGCTCCCCCTACTTCCTCCACGCTCGAGCCACTCCAGTAACTTCCGCCGTCCAATCATCGAGAGCCACCATGTCATTAGGTCCTAGGTCTTTTACTGACTTTTTCCCCATAGCCCGAACCCCTTCTTCCATTTCCAGTACAAAAGAGGTTAATACTTTAACTACATTTTGGGAAGCCATGTTGATATCTAAACGGCTCTTATACTTAGAGTTATAGTAGACTAACTGCGTCAAGGGCTCCCATGGCATAACTTTCCCTAATTGGTTATGGACTAGTGCAAAAAGGGGAACTGTCCCTAGATATATAGCATCAGCGCCTAAGGCCAGAGCTTTCAAACATTGGCCAGGGGTAGCGTAACCTCCTGCACTTATTAGGCTTACTTCATGTCTTACTCCTTGTTCCTGTAAATATTTCTGAGCACGAACCAAATTATTGATGCTAGGCATACCAAAGTCATCGCAAATTGTGGGAGAGGAAGAAGCCGTTCCCCCACCAGCCCCGGAAATGCAAATTACATCAAAACCTGCCTCCAACGCTACTGCTAAGTCCGCCTCCAATCTCCCCCCACCCATAATCTTAATGCCGATAGGTATGTCATCTCTCAGATCTCTTAATTCCTTTACATAACGTGGCCAGTCCCTGGGGCTTTTGATTTCTGCAAAAGAAGCACTCCCTACTAATGTAGTTACTGGGGAGATGCCCATAAGCTTTTGAGCCTTTCCTTTAATAGCCACAGGATTAATAAGATGTCCTCCCATTCGGGAACCTTGTCCCATCTGCACTTCTAACATATCTGCTGTAGCTATACCCTGAGGATCCCTCCCATAATTATACCGACTTATTTGCCAGATATATTTTCCTGCTGCCTTACGTTCCTCCGGTAAAAAAGGCCCTTCTCCTGAACTCATGGCCGTACCCAACTCCTTAGATGCCTTAGCTAAGGCGATCTTCGCTTCCTCACTCAAGGCAACACCATAACCCATCCCCCCAATCAACAAAGGGATAGGTAAAGTTAAGGGTTTTTGAGCCTTTGGTCCAAGAGTTACAGAGGTATCTATGGGAACATTAGGCTCCACAGGTATTCTCACCATCTGAGCGGGGATAAACAAAAGATTATCATAATGGTTGAAGGGTTTGGGACTCCCTAAGGGACGCTTAATAATTTTCCCAGTTTCCGCTCGCAAACTAATTTCCAGGATATTTTGCACTGATGTCCGTTTGACTGCACTCCAAAATTCCATTAGGTTTTCCTCAAAGGGATCATTAAGGAGGCGAGTAAACACCAAGTCAAATAACCTTTGCACCACCGTCCGAAAAAAACGCTTACCGAAAAAAAAGAAGAGCAAAGCTAAGAACAACCAACCTATAAAACTCACTACTACCCCTAATAAAAGAAAGACAAGGGTGCTTTCCACAGAACCATTCCCTTACTACTGCAAATTTTACCACTGTAAATTTCATCCTCCCTATAGTCTGTGACCCTTGCCAAAATCTATACTTTTCTTTTCTAAAGCATCTTCTATAATGCATCTTCCTCCCACCAGGCTTTACTCTTGGTGGTTCTTTCTTTTTCCTGTTCTTTTTCTAACCAGCTTTCCCAGAATTCATCCTCAAATTCATCCTTGTCTTTCTTCTTTTCCTCCTTGCCTTTACCCCAGAAACCTAAAGGACCTTTTTTTCTTGTTCTCTCCACCTCTTCTTTTTTCCTATAGTCCTCTTTCTTCCCATAGTCCTCATATATCTCCGTAGTATCTGAAGCTAAAAGCTCAGCCCAAGCATCCTCATGGGGATCCCTTTCCCCATTCTCATAAGGATCTCTACCATAAGGTTCCCTACCATAAGGATCCCTTCCATAAAAATCCCTTCCGTACGATTCTCCACCATAGGGTTCTCCCCATAAAGAAGCAGCAAAAAACTGCCCACTACCAATCCCTCTACTCCTTTTGTTTCCACTACTACTAGCCCCAAATACCCCTGCTAATCCCCCAATTAGGATCCCTTCAGCTAAAACTTGAACCACTCCCCACATTCTCAACTCCAGAAAGATAGCAATTAATACTAAACAAAGAGAGACATACCCCAAACTAGCTATTCCCCCTAAAATCCAGTTGCCGCTTTCTCTACTACTTACAAAACCTGCTGCAAAACAGCTAATTACCAGCCCAATATCCACTATGGTGGAAGTGCTTATCCCATTCCATTCCATAGAGGATACTACTAAACCTGTAACCATGGTTATAACTGTAACCAATAAAGCTACACTAATCCCTTTGAGAATCGTATCACCCATGCCCATTCTCCCTTCCCAGTCTCAGTTTAACCAACTTTATTTTATATCTATGTCAGACCTGTCCCCTTCATGCAAAGAGGTGAGGATATACTGGGGAATATTACGGGAAATAGAAGGAGTATTAAAGATTATGGAAACCGTAGGGAACGTGATGAACGTAGGGACTAAAAGAACTGGACTATATGGAATAGGGCATAGGATGGAAGCTGGGATGGAAGTGGGGATAAAAGCAAATGAAAAAAGAGGGTATCCTTCTTAAAAAAGAAAGGGTAAAGTTAGGATAAAGATTAGATAAAAAGCTCCTACCCCTACAAAGTGAAGGGGAGTAACCAAGCCTCTTCGGCGTATTGTAGAGAGGATAAAGTACCCTGCGCCTATGGCCAAGATAGCACTCCAAAGAGCTAAAGGCTCTAATTTCCATGGTGTAAGAGCAATACCTAGAGCTGGAATAAGGGAACTTTGAAATACCATGGCTCCCGTAATATTGCCAACGGCTAGAGTATCTTTACCCCGTTTAAGCCAGATTACACTATTAAACTTTTCAGGAAGCTCAGTGGCAATAGGAGTGATAATCAAAGAAAGGACTAAAGCAGAAATCCCTGTTGCCAAAGCCACAGATTGGATGGTGTCCACAAAAGCATGAGCACCTAAAATAATTCCCATTAAGGCCAAAATAAGCTGTACTATTATTATCCCTAAGGAAGGATTGGATTTTTTCTGGGCTAGGTATAAAGGAGGTAAACTCTCCTGTTCCTCTGTCCCTATGCTACTCCTGACGGTTTTAATCACATAGAGAATATAAAGGAGGGGTAATAATCCTACTACTACCAGTTTTAAAGATGGAGAAGGCAGAAAAGAGGCTAAAATAGCCAAACCGTAAACCAAAATAAAAAAGGAAAGATCTCTTTTAATCACTGCTGCGTTAATAAACAAAGGTTTATTATTCCTGCGAAAACCTAAGACTGCTATACCAGAAATAAAGAGAGCTAAAGTTGCCAACATAAAGGGAGCACCGAGGATGGCTCCTATTCCCACCTCAGTAAGTGCATCTCCCTTACCTACCCCTAAAAAGGCAATTATTGGCACCATGGTCTCAGGAAGAGCAGTACCTAC